>JBDTVE010000045.1:0-20628 GCA_040007355.1 Bacteroidota bacterium
GGAGCAGCAATAGCTGCGAAGGGATTTTTCCTTGTGCGCGGCATTGCGCTCTTACCGACAGGGCTTGCTGCTGTGCTGGAATTTCTAGTCGTCCAGCCCGGAATTAAAGCCCAATAAAATTACTGATGATGAAGATATGAACAAAAACTCAATAGAATTACGTCTGACCGAACCACTGCTGATTGCGAACAAAAAGATGAGGATTTATTCGTCTGCCAGCATAGCAGCAAACCCAATGTTACCAGCAGTTATTCTTTAACTATTTTGCTTCATTGCAAGTGTTACAAAGTAAATACCCAAAGGTTGTCCGATAATGTCAAGTGTGTTTACGTTTGTCTTGTTAGCAACAATTTGTCCTGTTACCTTTGTGAGTTGCACATTTATTTGAACAGAAAAATTAATTACATTGCTCGTCGGGTTTGGATAAGTTGCGAAGGCAACTATTTTATTTTGTTTATCCATTGTAGGCTTTTAGGCTCAAATCTAGACTTTTATAAGAGTGAGTTAATGCGCCAAGCGAAATATAATCAACACCCGTTAGTGCATATTCGCGAATGTTGGTTTCGTTAATTCCCCCCGATGCTTCGGTGTCAATTTTTATATCGTGATTAGCGTTGTATTCTTTTACCAATGCAACGGCATCTTTCAATGTTGTGGTATCAAAATTATCAATTAATATACGATGAACGCCACCAATACTCAATACTTCTTTCAGTTCGGTTATATTGCGGACTTCAATTTCTATTTTTAAATTTTTGTTGTTTAGTTTGAGATACGCAAAAGTATTATTCAGCGCATTTTTTATTCCACCCGAATAATCAACGTGATTGTCTTTAATCAAAATCATATCAAATAAACCAAAACGAAGATTAATTCCTCCGCCAATTTTTACTGCTTTTTTTTCAATAATGCGAAAGTTAGGGGTTGTTTTTCGTGTATCTAAAAGTTTGCAATTTATATCTTTTATAAGTTCGTTCATTTTATGTGTTTGCGTAGCAATGCCGCTCATACGCTGCATAATGTTTAATGCAAGTCGTTCTGCAGTTAAAATGGATTGCGCTTTTCCTTCCACTATAAATGCTATGTCACCTTTTTTTACAAGTGTTCCGTCTTTTATAAAAGTTTCCATTTTTATAGAAGTGTCGTAAATATTGAAAACTTTACGTGCAATATCAACGCCTGCAATCATTCCATTTTCTTTTACAAGTAAACGCGCTTTTTGAATAATATTTTTATCAACTGTTGCAAGCGTAGTGTGGTCGCCATCGCCAACATCTTCTGCAAAGGCTTGTTTAATTAATTCGTCAATGGTAATCATAATTGTTAAACATTTTTGTTTGCAAAAATTAAATTTCGCTTGTAGTGTCGTTCCATAATTGCTCGTAACCATTGGATTTACGAAGTTCGCACGCATAGAGCATCTGTGGGAGCAAGTCCCGCAGGGCTTGCGGAGCAGATGCGGGAATGCGGGTGAACGTTTAAAGTTATCGGTGAATTTCGTAAATCCCGGTGTAAGGCGCAGGTGCTGAGCACAAAAGCTACTACCGATAACTTTAAAAGTAAATCCGATCGTAAGAGCGCAATTGATTTGGTAGAAAAATACCGGGAGCAGCATATTAGCCAGCCCAATTGGCTAACCTGGTTGTTTGAACATCGGATTGTTGGCAAATTTCCGGGTATCGTTTAAGATCGGGTTGCACCCCCTACCGCAAGCTTGCCGGGCAAAGCTTCGCTACTCTCAGTCACAGCCAATGTGACTACAGCATTGGGGTTCAATATAGTGCTAAATTCCTGTATTTTTGAAAACTGGATGCTGATAATTTTCTGCACCAATATTCAGTGGTTATCCTCAGCGGTTTTATAATCCGGCCGCTCCCTGCCAGCGCTTATCCTGGCCTGTACGGATGAAAGGCATAAAAGGGTAAGGCTGTAAACACAATCGGTTGCTGACGCTAGAATTTTCCGCTGCCCGGTTCGTTTTGCGGAGTATCCATTGCCATTTGTCATTCATTCCCGATGCTTAATTGAGGAAGGATTTTCTTTTTAGGCAGTAATTTTCTACCGTATTTCGGGAACCGGCTTCGGGCTTCAATACTGTAATAGGGTGTATGGGCAGCTCAACCGAAGCCGGTAAGCATGTATCTAATTCGGCAGATTTTCAGTCAGACCATTTACTCTTTTGTTCATATTGCCAGTAATGGTAAAGGTTCCCGCTTTCCGGCACGCAGACCTTCCGTTGAGTGTTAATTTTTATTGTTCAGGCCGTTTTTATTTTGGCAGCCGGTTGTACCAGGCTATTTTTGATGAGGACTTTGTCTATGTTTCTCATTCTGCAGAAACAAAAAAATACAAAAGAGCAAGACGGAAGAACGCAACAGGATAGATTATAATCAGGTCAAAAAAAACATTTTATTTATAAAATCTGGTGGAAGAAAGTAGTAAATATTCTTTTATTGAAATAAGTTTTTAAAAAGCAAATCCCGGTTATATGCCGAAGATAAATCAACAGGTTCTTTTTAATTTTTTAAATAAAATATAGTACTGGTGAGATTGACAAACTGCAAGCTGGTAATTATTTTGCTGTCGCTCCTGGTATCAGTGTCTTTTTAAAAATTATAAACTTTACCTTTAATGAATATATCATTTTACATTTAAAAATATTTCATTGTGAAAAATATTTTCTTTTATATTTTACTTTCTACCGCCATTGGTTCTTGCAATATCAAATCCAGTCCACCAGAAGTAAATGCTGCCGAAACATCCAAAGAGGAATGGGTAAAAGCGGATGGTAAAGACAGTTTATTGTTGCTTACAGAACGACCGCCTAACCTGGAAACTCCTTTAAAATATTTTCTGAAAGATTATACTCCCAGCAGTGTATTTTTTGTGCGCTGGCACCTTGCAGGTTTGCCCACTGTTGTTAATACGGATACGTTTCGTTTGCGGATAAGTGGCAACGTTACTAAGGAGATTGCTTTATCTATTAATGATCTTAAAACGAAATTTACTCCTTATACCATTACAGCCTTATGCCAATGCTCTGGCAATTCCAGGAGCTTTTTTGATCCCCGTGTGCCGGGTGGTCAATGGAAAAATGGATCAATGGGCAATGCTAAATGGACTGGCGTAAAACTGAAAGATATTTTGCAGATGGCCGGTGTAAAAAAAGAGGCTAAAGAGGTGAGTTTTAATGGCCTGGATACACCACCCTCATCATCGGTTCCTGACTTTGTAAAATCGCTGCAGTATAGCCACGCAAACGACGGCGAGGTGATGGTTGCCTACGAAATGAATGGCGAACCCCTTCCAATACTAAATGGCTTTCCTTTAAAATTGGTGGTACCAGGATGGTATGCCACTTACTGGGTGGGTATGTTAAGCAGTGTTGTGGTACATTCAGTGCCCTTCGAAGGGTTTTGGATGAAGAAGGCTTACTTGGTACCCAAAAATGAACCAAATGGAAATGAAAGCCCTGACTCCATCGCTACCAATGTAGAGCCCATTAGTAAAATGAATATACGTTCCCTGTTTGTATCGCCTGAGCCAAATGAAGTAATTGCTGTTGGCCGGCAAAAGGATATACAGGGACTTGCCTTTGATGCAGGGTATGGTATTACTAAAGTTGAGTTGTCGGAAGATAGTGGTAAAACCTGGTTGCCGGCAAAACTGGATGCAGATTTGGGTAAATATTCCTGGAGACGCTGGCATTATAATTTTACACCGTCACAAAAAGGCGATTATTCGTTTCAGGCGAAAGCCACCAATGCAAAAGGACAAACACAACCAATACATCAGTGGAATCATAGCGGGTATATGCGCAACGAAATTGAAACACTACGATTAAAAGCTGAATAATCATGAAGAATACCAGGTTAAAAAATGAGTTGCTGTTTTTTTTGAGTATATGTTCTATTATTTCATGCAACGAAGCAAATAATAGAACGCAGAACAGCATTACTCCGTCCCCGGTGGGCCTCTATAGTATTGTGACAAAACTGCCTGAAAAGCCGGGCTATGCAACGTTTCAGAATAATTGTGTTAGTTGCCACTCGGCCCGGTATGTACAAATGCAACCAGACCTCTCCGAAAAAACATGGATGGCCCTTGTAACAAAAATGCAAAAAACTTTTGGGGCGCCAATTCCTGATTCTTCTGTTAACGAGATTGTTGAATACCTGGTTGCCATAAGGGGGAAGCATTGAATTTTATTGCTTAATTGAATACCGGGCTATCAAAAATATTTTGTGGCGGATAACGTTGGTTCAACGAAAGGGTGCTGTTTAAAAAAGATTATGTCGCCAATTCAATCTGCGGCTCCGGTCGTGCTGTGATCTTAGCGGGCAAGTACAGTCATAAAAATGATTTTAAAGACAAAGCGCATTCCAAATTTGATGGTTCTCAAAATACATTTGTTAAAGAGTTGACCAAAGCGGGTTATCTAACCGCACGGATTGGTAAGTGGCATTTGGCAACCGAGCCCCAGGGTGTTAGTTCAGTTATTGCCGGGCCAGAGGAGTTGTTATAGTCCTGATTTTTTAATGTTGGATGAAAGTAAGAAAGAGATTGAAGGGAGTGTTATATATATCCAATGTAGTGGAAGACGTAGCTGAAAAGTGGTAGGATAAAAGATACAGCAAAAAAGCTTTTGCTTAGTGATTGATCCCAAGGCCCATACCGGAGATCCGGGAATGTATGATAAAGTGAATTTTTTACTTCCACATAATTTTTTATGATAACTATGCAGGAAGAAAGTTGCTGCAAATGGGGATAATTCAAAATGAAAAAACCCTGTAAAGCAATGATTAACATTGAATTACAGGGTTATCTGGGTGCCCACGAAAGGAATCGAACCTTCACATCCTTGCGAATGGCAGATTTTGAGTCTGCTGCGTCTACCAATTCCGCCACATGGGCGTGTTTTAGCATTGAGTATTAAGACCATGAAACCAAGTGCTAAGCACTGGATACGCTATACTCCATACTGCATCTGCAATATTACGCATTGCGCCTATTTCGCCCAAAATAAGCCCTATATATTTTTGGTTGGATGCCTTATTTGCAGCAACTCTTTTTGGGCAGGAAAATCTTTCCCAGCACCGTCCACAATTTGTTTAAAAAGCGCATATAAAAAGTATTACCGGCTTACCGGGCCTAAAGTTAGCAGGTTTAAAAATCTAACCTGTAAATTGCCCTCGCAATCAACAACATTTCATGCTCACCATTGGTTTGATTAGAGAAGGTAAAATTCCGGCCGATAACCGCGTAGCCCTCACCCCCGCACAATGCAAATGGGTGCAGCAGCAGTCTGCCGGTATAAAAATAGTGGCGCAAACTTGCGCCATTCGCTGTTTTACAGACCGGGAATTTCAACTGGCAGGCGTAGAAGTAAAAGAAGATATGAGCGGTTGCGATATCCTTTTTGGCATCAAAGAGGTACCGGTAAACATGTTGCTGCCTGATAAAACCTACCTGTTTTTTTCTCATACCAAAAAAAAACAACCCCATAACCAGGCTCTTTTCAAAGCGCTGCTAGATAAACAAATCACCCTGGTTGATTACGAATGCCTGGAACACGAAGACGGCCAGCGCATTATCGGTTTTGGTTTTTTTGCCGGCATCGTGGGTGCCCACAACGGACTCATGGCTTATGGCAACCGCACGGGACGCTTCCACCTGGACAGGGTCTACAAACAAAACAATTTCCGGGAACTTATACATACCTATTTTGGTCTGCGACTCCCCAATCTAAAAATTGCGCTTACCGGCTCAGGCCGCGTGGCCCATGGCATATTGGAAATCATGAACCTGGTGGGCATCCATGAAGTAGAACCGGATGAATACCTGCAGCGCCGTTTCGCTTACCCGGTTTACACACAGTTAAAAGGCGCCGGGCTCTATGCTAACAAACTAACAGGTAAATACAACCGCGACAAATTCCATGCCCATCCCGACGCCTACCAATGCCTGTTTCTTCCCTACGCCGCGCAAACAGATATACTGGTAAACGGTATCTACTGGGAACCCAACTATCCGCGCCTGTTTGAAAAAACAGATATCAACACAGCGGATTTCGTTGTACAAACCATTGCCGATATTACCGACGATGCCAATGGTTCCGTACCCATTAACCTGGGCGATCAGTCCATCGAAGACCCGGTTTACGGCACTGACAGAAAAACATTTCAGAAAACCGCGCCCTATCTCCCCGGCTCCATAGACCTGGTAGCCGTAGGCAATCTACCCAATGAACTGCCGCGCGATGCCAGCCGTTATTTTGGTGAACAATTGATAAAATACCTGCTGGAAGACCTGGTAAAAGGCGGCTCCCCAATTATTGACCGCGCCACCATGGTAAAAAATGGCCGTTTAACCCCTGCCTTTGATTATTTGAAAGAATATGCCCACGAGGGATGAGTACAATATGGTTGCACCTGTATTCCGGTAAGGTGTGCAATCGCCTATAAATGCAAATAGTAGTCTTTCAGCAGCGCAATAAAAGCAGGCGAGTAAACGCCGGGGGCTTGCCGGATTACCAACTCTTCCTTTCTTATTATGCCCAGGTTCTCCCGGTTCAGCAACAGCGCCGTTCTGAAATAGGGATGCTGTATGCTTTGCCTTATCATCAACTTATCCGATACATACAAGCCATAATTGGCTGCCAACAGTTCAAAATGAGCAGTTCGGTGATAGGGGAGCAATACCGCCAGCATCCCTTTTTCAGTCAGGTTCCGGGTGCTTACCTCCAGCAGATCGTGCAGCGAAAGGCCATCGTTGTGCCGGGCAAAATTATGGCGTTTGTTGGTCGATTTCAGGTCGCCTTCAAAAAAAGGCGGGTTGCTGATAATAAGATCATAGCGATGGGGCAACGAAAACAGTTTTACATCGCTGTGAAACAAACGCAGCCGGTTGTACCAGGCGCTCCCCGCAATATTTTCCGTGGCTTGTTCAAAAGATTCCCGATCTATCTCAATACCGTCTATGCTACCCGGAAACTGCTGCGCCAGCATCAGCATCAGCAGACCGGAGCCGGCGCCAATGTCCAGGCAACCCGAGAGATGGAACTGGAAACCTGCCACTTTTTTTGCCATCCAGGCGCCAAACACGCAACTGTCTGTACTTACTTTCAATGCGCAGCGGTCCTGGTAGATGGTAAATTGTTTGAATTGAAAATAGCTATTGCGCATCAGATCTGTTGCTTAATTTCTTCCGCAAAAACCAGTTTATTGCCAAAGGGGTCAATCACTTCAAGCGTCAGCACATTCCAGGGCGTTTTTTGCAGACCGGGTTTGTTATACCGGTAGTCTTTTGCAGTAAGCCAGGCTTGATAACGGGTAACCCCACCCGCATATTCAATGTATAGTTTGGCGCCGGGGCAGCAATCGCCGTGGTGTTCGGTCAGGTGCAGGCGTATATTGTCTTTTGATACCTGCATATACACCGGAAAATGCTCTCCGAACCGGTGCTCCCAGTCCGGTGTGAACCCAAGCCAGTCTATATAAAATTCTTTTGCCTTGGCAATATCAAAGATCCGCAGCAGGGGAATAACGGTATGTTGTTTATTTTCCATTGTATTATTTTACCATTCGGACCGGGCGCTGGCACTTACCGACAGACTGCTCAACTGGCCCGCCAGAAATTTATAATAACCAGTAATCGCAATCATGGCGGCATTGTCTGTGCAGTATTCAAAAGCCGGTATGAATACCTGCCAGCCCTTTTGCCGGCCCTTTTCCTGCAACGCTTTACGCAACCCGCTATTGGCCGATACCCCGCCTGCAATACAGATGTTTGTAATGCCGGTTTGCGCAGCCGCCTGCTCCAGCCGGTGAAGCAATATGCTGATGATGCGTTCCTGTATAGAGGCGCAGATATCCGCCAGGTTATTGGCAATAAAGTTGGGATTTTTTTTTATTTCAGCCTGCAAAAAATACAGGATAGATGTTTTTACACCGCTAAAACTAAAATCGAGCCCCGGTACCTGTGGCGCTGTAAACCGGAAGCGGGCCGGATTGCCATTTTTTGCATACCGGTCAATAAGAGGACCGCCGGGATAGGGGAGTCCTAACAGTTTGGCCGATTTATCAAAGGCTTCACCAGCAGCATCGTCGATTGTCTGACCAATGATCTCTAGTTGCAATGGCGAACGGCACAACACAATCTGGGTATGACCACCGCTAACGGTAAGACAAAGAAAAGGGAAATCGGGTTTGATATCGCCAATCAGGTTAGCCAGCACATGCGCCTGCATATGATGAACGGCCACTAAGGGGATGTTTAAAGAAAAAGCCAGCGATTTGGCAAACTGTGCGCCTACCAGCAGACAGCCAATAAGACCGGGCGCCTGTGTAAATGCAATGGCAGACAATTCGCTCAAAGACACGCCGGCTTGTTGCAGCGCCGTGTCCACTACGGGTACAATATTCTGCATATGGGCACGACTGGCCAGTTCGGGCACCACGCCGCCATATTGCTCGTGCACCGGCTGACCCGCAATAAAATTGGTTAGTATGCGCCCATCTCTGCACACCGAAGCCGCTGTTTCATCGCAGGAAGACTCTATAGCAAGGATGGTAGTTGATTGCCTGATTGATTCATTCATTAAAGTGTGCAAATTTAGTAAGCCTGCACTAAAAACCGATCAGTCCGTTTGCTTTCGGGCGGCTTATTTGCTCCTGATGGCCACCACGGGATCCATCCTGGCTGCAATAAACGCGGGTATGATGCCTGCCAGAATACCCGTTCCCACGCAGATGCTGATGGCCAGCGAGAAAATATCAAAAGATATGGTAACAGGAAAGCCCATCAACGGAGATATTATTTTTGTAAGGATAAATACCAGCAGCAAACCTATTGCGCCACCCAGCAGACACAAAAAAGCGGATTCAAGTAAAAACTCCGTCATGATGCTTGAGCGTTTGGCGCCAATCGCTTTTTTTAACCCAATCTGGCCGGTGCGCTCTCTAACCGTTACAAACATGATATTGGCCACACCAAACATACCTACGATTAATGAAAGACTGGCAATAAACCATCCGCCCATATTGATACCGGAAAAAATGCTGGCGGCAAATTCACCAAAAGCTTCAATATCATTCAGGGCAAAATTATCACCTTCCGCGGGGCGTATTTTCCGTATGGAACGCATAGCGCCCTGTACATCATCCCGCAGCAATTTCATGGGCACATTGTCCCTGCCCTGCAGTATAATAACTGGTTGCGCGTTTTTTTCATTCACCAGGCTTTTCATAAAACCATAATCCAGCAAAACGCTTTCATCGTAATCCCATCCGCCCATCATGCTCTTGCCCTGCTTTTTCAGCAGTCCTATTACCACCGCTTTTCTTCCATAGAGCACTATCTCCTGGCCAACGGCCTTTTCCGGTTTGGTAAATAATTTTTCAGCAATATTATAGCCTACCACCACCACATTGGCGTCATTGTCAAAATCGCTTTGCTGAAAATACCGGCCATCCAGGATGTCCAGTTTCTGAATATTGGAAAAGTCTTCCGTAATCCCGTAGAAGTTTACACCCGTTACAGCTTCATCATCCCATTCTATCTTGGAGGTATTGCTGATATTAAAGGCAACGTTCTTGGTAAGTTCGCTCCGCTGCTTCAGCATTTTTATTTCTTCATATTTGGGCGAGGGGCGGTTCACCAGCTTCCACCAGGGTATCTGCCCACTGTAATCCCATTTGTCAATATAAATAGTATTTGAGCCCAGCGATTTTATATCGTTCTGTACATTGCGCTGCAGGCTGTCTACTGTAGCCAGTACGCCGATAATACAAAAAATACCCACGGTAATGCCGAAAAGCGATAAAAAGGTGCGCAACTTATTGGAGCGGAACTCCGCCAGCGCCATTTTGAAACTGCTCCATATTATCTCCAGGGCTCTAAACATGCTCCAAATATAGGGAATTGGCCAATGGGCCGCATGGCTAATGGTTGATTGGTTTGTTGGTTGGTTGACTGGTTAAACCCATACCGGAAACGGTTTAGGAAAAAGAAAAAACTGCCGTTGAATGTTGCCGCTCAAATGTAGATAGCAGCCGGCAAAGAGAACAGTCCGGTAATTGATCTTGCCGCCGGTTATTTGCTCCTGATGGCCACTACCGGGTCCATCCGGGCAGCAATCATAGCTGGTATAATACCCGCCAGTACACCGGTAACAATACAAATAGTAATGGCGATGCTGAAAATATTAATCGAAATAGCAATGGGAAAACCAATGATGGGAGAGAGGATTTTAGTGAGAATATAGACCAGCACCAGGCCGGCAATGCCCCCTACAATACAAAGAAAGGCAGATTCCAGCAAGAATTCCGCCAGGATGGTGGAGCGCTTGGCGCCGACGGCTTTTTTAAGGCCGATCTGGCTGGTTCGTTCCCGAACCGTTACAAACATGATATTGGCTACCCCAAACATACCCACAATTAAAGACAGGCCAGCTATAAACCATCCGCCCAGGTTGATGGAACCAAAAATGGTGTCCAGTAAACTATTGGCCGAGGAAATCTCATTCAACGCAAAATTATCCGGCTGTACCGGGCTCAGTTTTCTAACGGACCGGTAAGCGCCATCCAGTTCCATTTTCACCTCTTCAACGGGCACGCCCGCTTTTCCCTTTACCATTATAAAGCCTTCTGCCAGGTCCTGGTTGGTAAGGTTTCTGGCGGTGCGGTAAGGCATCAGTACAATATTGTCGAAATCCCAGCCACCCATATTGTTGCTGCCGTATTTCTTTGAAACCCCTACAATGGTCATTTTCTTGCCCTTTATTTCCACCGATTTACCAATGGCGTACTTTGGGTTCACAAATAAATTTTCCGCATTTGTATACCCCATCACAATGGTATTTGAGCCGCTCATGAATTCGGCGTCCGACAAATACCGGCCAAACAGGATTTCAATGGGCTGGATCTTAACATACCCTTCGCTCACGGCGTACCAGGTTACACCGGTCAATTGTTCATCTTCGTATTCCACATTGTTGGAACCAAAGGTTATAAAACCGATGTCTTCGGCATAGTTCAACCGTCTTTGTAATAAAATGGATTCCTCGTACCGGGGGCTGGGACGATTATTGTATTTCCACCATTCATCGCGGCCACCGCTGCCCCAGGGACGCTTTTGTATGTAAATGGTATTGTTGCCCAGGCTTTCAAAAGAAGTCTTGATATTGTTCTTGAGGCTGTCTACCGTAGCCAGTACACTGATAATGCAGAAAATACCCACGGTTATTCCAAACAGCGACAAAAACGTACGCAGTTTATTGGAATGCAATTCCCCCAATGCCATTTTAAAACCGCTGATGATGATTTCAAAAAACCGGAACATGCTCAAATATAAATTTAAAAACCGGTTTTTATGCGTTGGCCGCGTATTTACACGTGGTTGCCGTATAGCCGCAACATCAAACAGGGCGGTAACCGGCAATCCTACCCATTTTTTTTAACCTTCGGTTGACAAACAATATAATAGGTACGGCGTTAAAACATTTTTGCACAATCGGTTTTTGTTGAAAAAAATGGTTTAAATTAGAATCAGTTCTTTACAGCAAATCCGCCCTCCCACACCGTAGTAGTAACACATTTTATTAGCTCACCTTTAAAATTTACTCCGATGGTTACAACAGACATCTCCCAGCTTACCGCTGATTGCAGTACCTGGCGCGCGCAAATGCGTCAATACCGGGAAGAACTCACCCGCTTTAAAAATCATCTTCGCCAGATTGCATTAAAAGTGACGCGGCATGATCAGTTGCAGGATATAGAGCATTACGAAAACCAGTTTCATATCCAGCTGATCAATATTCATGACCTGAAACAATCCATTAAGGTGCACGATTATAAGACCATGATGACCAAAATGGAAAACAACGGCCAGGTAAACTATACCACGCTTGCAGAGCATGAAAATTTGTCTACAGAATACCAGCGGTTACGGTACCTGCTGGATGAACTAAAAGATAGGTTCACTCAATTCATTGGTAAACTCAATTAAATAATAACCGGCTAGTCTTTGGAACCGGTTTACCAGGCCGGCCAATCTTGCTGACCGGGTTTTTCGTGTTTTGTTTAGTTGCCGGAGCAGACGCCACGGGCAGTTTTTCTACACCAGCTATTATCAACTGTTTAAATTATATCTCATGGCAGATTTTGATACCTCACACGTAAAAAATATTGTCTTGCTGGGCCACGCGGGCGCAGGTAAGACCAGTTTAGCGGAGTGCATGCTTTTTGAGGCCGGCCTGCTTAACCGCAAAGGTTCCGTTCATGAACGCAATACCGTAAGCGATTATCATGAGTTGGAAAAGTCACGGGGCAACTCGGTATTTGCCACCCTGCTGCACAGCAAATGGCGGGGCTATAAAATAAATATACTGGACACGCCAGGGTACGATGACTTTGCTGGCGAAGTGATCTCCTCGCTGCGCGTAGCCGATACCGGTATAATGCTGGTAAATGGGGTGATGGGCGTGGAAGTGGGCACCGATATCACCTGGGAATACACGGAACGGTTTAAAACGCCCATGATCTTTTGCATCAATAAACTGGACGATGACAATGCCGACTACGACAAAACCCTGGGAGAAATAAAAGCGCATTTCGGTAATAAAGTGGTGGTGGTGCAGTACCCACGCCAGACCGGTGCGGGGTTTCATGAAATTGTAGACGTATTGCGCATGACGATGTATAAATTTAAGGATACCGGGGGTAAACCGGAAAAGATGGCCATCCCGGAGACAGAAAAAATGAAGGCCGATGCCCTGCACAAGGAATTGGTGGAAGCCATTGCCGGCAACGACGAAGGCCTGATGGAAAAATATTTTGATATAGGAGAACTAAATGAAGAAGAGATGAAATCGGGTATGAAAAAAGCCATGATAAACCATGATCTCTTCCCGTTGTTTTGTTTGTCGGCCGAACGCAATATGGGCAGTGGCCGCCTGATGGGTTTTATTGACAACGTGTGCCCGGCGGCCAATGAAATGCCTCCGCAACTGACAAAAAAAGGCGATGCCCTTCCCTGCGATGCGAAGGGGCCGGCCTGTATTTTCGTCTTTAAAACAATTGCCGAGAGTCATGTGGGTGAAATGAGCCTGTTTAAAGTGTTTTCGGGTACGGTAAAAAGCGGTATGGAACTGGTCAACGAAACCACCGGCGTATCGGAAAAAATAAACCAGCTATTTGTAATTGAAGGCCATGGAAGAACCAACGTAAATGAACTGGTGGCAGGCGATATCGGCGCCACCATAAAACTTAGGAACACCCATGTAAACAATACGCTGCACGAGAAGGGGAAAGATATTGAACTGCAGCCCATCGCATTCCCGGCGTATAATATGACGGTGGCCATTGAAAGTGGAAAAAAAGGAGAAGAGGAAAAACTGGCTGCCGCCCTGCACCTGCTGCGCGAAGAAGATGCTACCCTGGAGGTGGAAGTGTCACCGGAGTTAAAACAAATATTATTGCATTGCCAGGGTGAACTGCACCTGGCGGTTATAAAATGGAAGATCGAACACATCCACAACCTGGAAGTACAGTTCAGTAAACCGCGCATCCCTTACCGCGAAACCATCCGGAGCACGGCGGAATCCAGCTACCGGCATAAAAAACAAAGCGGCGGTAACGGCCAGTTCGGGGAAGTGTATATGCGTATAGAACCCTGGTACGAAGGAATGCCGGATCCAAAGGGGCTGACCGTGCGCGGGCGCGATGAATACGCGTTGGACTGGGGTGGCAAACTGGTTTTTTACAATTGCATTGTTGGTGGGGCTATCGATACCCGGTTTCTTCCCTCTATACAAAAAGGAGTAATGGAAAAAATGCATGAAGGACCGCTTACCGGTTCCTACGTGCGCGATGTGCGCGTCTGTGTATATGATGGCAGGATGCATCCGGTAGACAGCAACGATATCTCCTTTAAAATTGCCGGTCTGCAGGCTTTCCGGCAGGCTTTTCAGCAGGCGGCACCCCAATTGCTGGAACCCATCAACCGCCTGGAAGTATTGTGCCCGGATGACCTGACAGGTAGTGTAATGGGCGATCTGCAAAGCCGGCGCGCCATTGTTGAAGGCATGGACAGGGAAGGGCATTTTACCCGCATCATTGCAAAAACCCCGCTGGCTGAAATGTATGATTATTCTTCTACCCTCCGATCGCTGACTCAGGGTCGTGCAAAATTTGCGATGAAGTTTGCTGAATATGCACCGGTTCCGTTTGACATTCAAAAAAAATTACAACATGAATATGGCAAAACGGTAAACGAAGAAGTATAATGTCGTAATTCTTGTATTTGCATAATTAGATTTCCTGCCGCAACGCTAACACACGTTGATTAGTTGTTTTTATATTGTTAACATCCGTTGCAACCGGCGTATGAAGTTTTTATTTTTTATTACATATGTGTATAAGTATGCTGTAAATTGGTAGAAATACGATAATCTATCCGGAAAAAACATATTCCGGTCTTCGTATAATCCGAATTCTCTGCGTTGGATCAAGAAAAAACAGCAAAAAGTAACATCATCGGCGTTTCACTCCGTTACACTTATTTTTTTTGGCCAATAATTTGCAAGGAATGGCTAAATCAAAACAGTTGCCATATATTGACAATGCTAGCTTAAAGTGAATATCATCTATGAAAACCCTACAAGACCGTATCTTTCACCGGCTTTTTCTCCTGTTAACTACAATCTTCGTACTGGCAGGCTCCTCCACCATTTTTGCCCAAGGCAAAAAAGTATATGTTGGCACAGGCAGCGGATTTATTGATTATCCCAATGCCCAGACAACGCTTAATCTACAGGATGAAGATACTGTGATGATCAATCCCGGTAAGTATAAGCTGATGAATTTCAGGAATATTACCGCCAGCCCCGGACACCGGATTTATATTATGAACAGCGGTCAGGTAGAATTCAACGATCCTTCACCTTCTACTTTTTCCAACCTGACCAATGTAACCATCAGTGGCAGCGGCACCTCCGGTATTGAGTTTGGGTTTTATATGCATGATCTAATAAAAGCCATTTCCATCGATGGAACCATGTCGGGCGTTTATTTCAGCTATATAAAAATGGTGAATATTGCCGACTACTGCATTTTCATGTTTAATCCCTCGCTTGTTTACAACGGTACCAATAACAGCAATAGCCTGTATTATGATTTAAAATTCCTTCATTTTAGCGTGTACAATATTATGACAACCTTCCTGCAGGTAGGTGTGTACACCCGAATAGTGGACGACGGGCTGATTAACATGATGCGCAAACTGGAAGTGGCCTACTGTACGGTTGACTATACAGATCAGGAAGACGTACTGCACCTTAACAAGGTAGTAAATGCCGATATCCACCATAACCGGTTTTCTCACCTCGGTAAAAATGATTTCAGGCATACTGGCATTGTTTATTTATACGGGAACGGAGATGTACACCACAATTATATTTCCGATTACTGGGGCAGCGGTTTGCGGGCGCATTCTTTTAGCCTGGATTCGGTGGGCGCGGTGAATGTGTATGATAATATAATGGTTAATTCCAGGAAGTACTCCGGGGTGGAGGCTCAATGTACGCCGGAAGACATTGCATTCTCACCCTATTTGCATTATTGCAATTTCAAAATTTATAATAACACGTTTGGTAATCTCAGTGCCTACGACTGGAACTGTTCCATGATAGATACGTACAATGCAGTAGGCGGCACCATCGAAATAAAAAATAACCTGGGCTTTAATATACAAAGAGATAAGCCATATAATCCGGCCTGGAACTATGTCTTCCAGCAGTTAAATATTACAAAACCAGATACCGCACGTAATTTATACAGTCCCAATTACCTGGACCTGGGTCTGGCAGACGATAGCAGCTGCATGCTGAATGTAAATTCTCCGGCCATAGATAAAGGCCTCAGCTTTGGCCTGATAAAAGATGATATTAATGGCATTGCGCGGCCTCAGGGCCTTGGTTTTGATATTGGGGCACGGGAATACCTGAGTGGTATTGTTTACCCCGTTGCCAATGCCGGCGCAGACAGCAGTCTGGTGCTGCCAAAAGACTCGGTTTCATTAAATGCTTCGGCATCATATAACCCCGGCGGAGGAGTATTAACCTATAAATGGTCGCAGGTGGCAGGTCCTTCTGCTGCGGTTTTTGTAGCAGATACTATGGTAAAGCCGCTTGTTAAGAATCTTGTGCAGGGTGTCTACCAGTTTAAAGTGACCGTTACCAATTCGCAGGCCCATAGTAATGAGGATATCGTAGTCATTGTGGTCAGCCTGTTGCCCGTATTTCCCCCTGTAGCAAAAGCCGGGGGGAATATAACCATCACGCTTCCCGTAAATAGTACCAGCATTGATGGCACAGCCTCTACCAGCACCGGTGGCGCATTAACATATACCTGGACAAAAACATCGGGCCCGGCTTCTTTTATCATGTCCGGTGACAGCACGGGTACACCCTATATCAGCAGTCTTACAGAAGGCACCTACCAGGTTAAGTTAACCGTTACCGATACCAACCACCTCAGCAGCAGCAATGTGGCAACCATTATAGTTAACCCCGCACCGGTTCCCGTGGCAAATGCGGGAACGGATATCAGCCTGGTATTGCCCGTTAATTCCACTACGCTTAACGGCAGCGCTTCCACCACCCCGGCAGGCGGTGGGTTGAGTTATACCTGGACAAAAATTTCAGGGCCTGGTTCATTTATCATTTCCGGCGATACAACCGCCAACCCCAACATCAGCAACCTGGTTGAAGGCGCCTATCAGATTAAATTAACCGTTACCAATACATCGGGTATCAGCAATAGCGACTTTGTAAATATTGTGGTATCAGCAGCACCGGTGGCAGTAGCCAATGCCGGCGTAGACGTTAATGTAACCCTGCCCACGGGTACCGCGGTACTCAACGGTTCCGCCTCTTACAGCACCGGCGGCGGGGCACTGGTATATGAATGGTCGCAGGTTTCGGGTCCCTCCGTTTTAACCATTAGCGGTGGCAATACTGCCACACCGAATATCGGAAATTTACAGGCAGGTGTGTACCAGGTTAAATTGAAAGTTACCAATGTAGAGAGCGCTTCTGCGGAAGACCTTGTTAACATAACGGTTAGCGCCGTGCCGGTATATCCGCCGGTAAGCAATGCCGGTGCCGACATCGCTATTACCCTGCCCACAAACAGTGCATCCCTGAACGGCGAACAATCCTATAACCCGGGAGGCGGCACTTTAACTTATTCCTGGTCTTTCCTGTCGGGTACATCGTCTCCTACCATTACCGGCGCAGCTACGGCTACGCCTGTCATCAGTAATTTAACCGAAGGTGCTTATCAGGTAAAATTAACAGTAACCAACGATCAGGGTGCATCGGCTGAAGATACAGTGTCCATTGCCGTTAGCCCAGTTCCTGCAACGCCACCAGTTGCCAGTGCCGGCGCCGATAAAACCATTACTTTACCCGCCAATACGGCTGTACTGGATGGAAGCGGTTCTTCCAATGCAGCAGGCGGCACCTTAACATATGCATGGTCGCTGGCATCGGGCCCCTCGTCTTTCTCCATACTGGGGGAAACAACCGCTTCGCCAACACTGAGCAACCTGGTACAGGGTGTTTACCATGTAAAATTAGTGGTAACCAATGCGCGCGGCCTTTCCGCGGAAGATGTGGTAACCATTACCGTAAACCCGGCCGCACCCCCCGTTGCCAATGCGGGCCACGCAACAGAAAGCCTGGTGTTGCCTCAAAATACAATAACCCTGGATGGAAGCGGTTCTTATGATCCCTCCGGCAGCAGTCTGGCGTATAGCTGGTCAAAAACCGCGGGCCCGGGTACCTTTACCATTACCGGTAATGCAACCGCCGCGCCAACCATAAGTAACCTGGTGATGGGAACTTATCAATTTACATTAACCGTTACCAATGCAGGTGGAAGTACCGCCAGCGGTGCCGTAAATATTATTGTTACCCCTTCCTTGCTGGCCGTGCCCAATACAGGAAGGGATACCACCATTAATTTTCCCAATGGGTACGCCATATTAGACGGCAGCAGCTCATATGAAGCCGGTACCGGCGCGGTTTTACATTATCGCTGGCATCAGGTTTCGGGTCCGGCCGCCGCGGTTATTGCTAATAACCAGGCAGACAAAACAACTGCCACCAGCCTGGAACCGGGCGTATACAATTTTCAGCTGGCTGTAACCGATGACTATGGACAAACGGCTACCACCACCTTTAAAGTAACGGTGGTGAGTGCAACGCATAACCTGAAATCCATCAGCCTGTATCCAAACCCCTGCGCAGACCAGTTGCATATACACGCCATTGCAGACAGCACCGGCCCAGCCATCGTTCGTATCACCAGCATGTCGGGTATTGTAATGATGCGACAGATATTCCAGAAAAATCAGTTGATTTTTGATCAGCAGGTTACGGTGAGCCAGTTGCCTGCAGGCACGTATATACTGGAAGTAATTATCGGCAAAGAAGTATCGCTACTGGATAAGTTTATTAAACGATAAAGAAAGAAATAACACTAAACACCATGTATAAAATACTCCGGCAAATACTGCCGGAGTATTTTATTTAAGGAATGCTGCAGGAATAATTTGTGCTCCGCAGGGGTGCGCAGGTTATTTATGAATTGCCCCGAAAAATACTGCTGCGCAACTTTATGTTTAACCACCTCGTGCACCATCGCGGCCAGCTTTCCGTTTACCTTCGTCTGTTGAATATAGCGGTGCCGGGTAGGTACGGCCCCAGCGCGGACGAGTCATAAACGGCCTGCCGGCCTGGAAAACCTGGTCAAAGGATTCCGATGGCTACTGAAAGCTCCACCAAAACCAGCGCGCTTCATCATTTATTTAATATCCTAAAAACATCCGGGTTCAATTCACATCCTTTCTTTCCTGTAGCAACTGTATCATTTTGTCGAGGCTCGTTTTATTGAGCGGATCCGGAACCTGTGTCTGGGCTTTTTTTGCATACCGCATTGCCTTTTTATAATCGCCTATCGCGGAATAGGCCCTCGCCATGCCTATATTGGTGGTAAATACATTGGGATATTTATCGTAATTGGATTTGAAAATATCAAAGGCTTGCTTCGTTTTTTTCTGGGCCAGCAGGGAACGGCCATATACATGCACTTCCTGCATGGTTGCCAGGGATAGTTTTACATTCAGGATACTATCTGCTTCCGCGGCCCGGTTCAATTTGATCAGCAACTGTGCCCGGGTTATCCAGGCGCTGAAATTTGGTGCACCCCCAAAAATCTGGCTGGTAGCAGAATCGCTCCAAAGCAAGGCCTCATCAAGGTCTACTCCTTTCTGGAGGGCCCATTGCGCCGCCTGGTTCCAGGGCTCCCAGTTAAAACCGGTCTGGCTGCGTAATTGACGCCTGAAAGAGGCAAGCTGTTCGTTTACATAATCAACTTCCACTTTGAAAGGAATAACCAGTTTTTCCCAGGCAAGGGCAATAGTTGCGGTGTTTTCCGTTTCATCTATAAATTCATATTTCAACCATTCCACGTTTTTGTTGGCCGCTACCGGTTTTACTTTTACCCGCAGGGCATCTTCCTGGTCGTTGTAATAAAAGCTTCCCCAGGAGGATGCGTTTTTTGAAAAAATAATCGTGCATTCATCAGGGTCATACGCAATGAAGAAACCATATTTGCCGGCCGGCAGCGGCATGCCTTCTATTTTTACATCCGTTGAAAATTCGATAGTAGTGTTTTCGTCTGCACCCGCGCGCCAGGGCGCCGCTTTGGAGGATCCAAAACCCTGGTCGGCATAACCTACCGACACAAGTTTGCCCCATATCTGTCCCTCACGGCCTTTTACGCCTGGCCGGTCATAGTGGATCGTAATGTCTGTCAACCCAACCCGTTCGCTTACGGCAGCTTTTTTATTTCCACCACTGGCCAGGGTGGTTAGCTGCGCCTGCAGGTGCAGGCAGGCAGTTATCATCAGGCAGGTGAATACCAGTTTTAATGATTTTTTCATGGTAGCATATTTTGGTTAGGTGAAAGAATACGGAAGCTAATATTTGTAAACGGCAGTTGCGGTTACAATTATACCAGAGCGATAAAAGCAGGATGAAAGGAATGGAACGCGTCGATCAGGCAAACAATCGCCGGCAATAATTGACCGGGTAAAGCGCTTAGAGTTTGTTTTTGTTGAAAGTTTAATAACAAATACACAAATTTTGTTTGGGGTTTATCTTTACGTTTCTATAACAGTTTCAGGGCAGTCTGGTATCTTGTTTGAACTACTCCTGCTAAATTACAATTATGAAAAAGATACTCTTACTTACTACTGTGATAGCCGGCAGTATGCTGGTATATAAACCCGCGGCTGCCCAGTTTCATGCAAGCATAAATATCGGTGTACAACCGGCCTGGGGTCCTTCCGGTTACGACTATGCGGAAAATTATTATTTACCCGATGTGGAGGCATACTATTCGGTGCCGCGCCACCAGTTTATCTATTTTGATGGTGGTCGCTGGGTTTTTTCATCTTCTCTGCCCGGTCGTTATGGAAACTATGACCTGTATTCGGGCTATAAAGTAGTATTAAATGAACGCGATCCCTGGCTACATTTTAACGATAATCGTTCCCGGTATG
>JBDTVE010000046.1:0-10406 GCA_040007355.1 Bacteroidota bacterium
AAAAGACAATGCGCGGATTAAAAAAGACAAAGACGAAGAAGACGTAAAACCATCCACCTGTAGCTGCCATTATATTTCTGACGATCAACAGGAGAGGCCGGTAATTTTATGCATTACCGGCCTCTTCTGTTTTAGTTATACTTTATCTGGAATTACTTTCTTATTCACCGCTAAACCTGAGGGGCGAAGGCATCAGGTCAAAAAGACTTTCCTCGGGCAACATTTGTATGGTTAGCTGGTAACCCACATTCTGCTTCAAAACCATTTTGTCGCGGGTAACTTTCTCAAATCCGTCTTTCTGAAAAACAAATTTATATACCCCCGGTTTTAAATCCATCAGGGCAAAACTACCACTGGCATTGCTAATCGCTACCTTTTCTTTTTTTGTGTTACTGTAGGCAGTGATATTAACATCTTTCATGGGCTTGCCGGTCTCTGCTTCCAGTACAAGACCGTTCATATCAGGGTATTCTTTTTTTTCTTTTCCGCCCGCATTTGCGAAGCAAAAAAAGCTGCAAAAAAGCAACAGCAAGACTATTGGCAAACATTTATTTTTCATAAAAGCGGTTTTGGTATTACCGTAACGCAGTTTTGATCTTCCCCCATAAAGTTATACTTTTCTGAAAGGATTTATACATGCTTCCTGAAATTCCCGCCAGGTTTCTTCTACAATCTGAACGGCGGGTTTTATCTCTGTTATAAGCGCACTGACCTGACCAATTTCCAGTTCCCCTTCGTCAAGCTGGCCTTCAAACATCCCTTTTTTAGCCCGGCCGCTGCCTAACAGCTGCAGCAATTCCTGTTCCGCGGCCCCCCGCTCTTCTGCCTCAAAAACCGTTGCTGAAAATTTGTTTTTCAGCAGCCGTACCGGCATTATTTTTTTCAGGGCCAGGAGGGTATCGCCTTCTCCGCTGCTGATAACCAGGTTTTTGAAACTAGGGTGGGCCGATGCTTCCGTGCTTGCAACAAAGCGGGTTCCCATTTGCACACCCTCAGCTCCCATTACCATAGCCGCCATCATCTGGCGACCGGTAGCAATGCCCCCTGCTGCCAGCACCGGAACCTTAACCGCGGCAGCTACGGCGGGTATTAATACCATGCTGGAGGTCTCTTCCCGTCCGTTGTGTCCGCCCGCTTCAAACCCCTCGGCAACCACCGCATCGCAACCAGCAGCTTCCGCCTTTGTTGCAAATTTGCTGCTGCTTACAACATGTACAACCGTAATCCCCTGTTTCTTTAAACCGGATGTCCAGGTGAGCGGGTTACCCGCCGATGTAAAAACAATGGGCACTTTTTCTTCAATAATAACGGCTATATGGCGAGCAATATCAGGGTACAGCAAGGGAACGTTTACACCAAATGGATGCCTGCTTGCGGCACGGCATTTCTGAATATGCATTCTCAGCACTTCCGCAGACATGCTGCCGCTGCCAATAAGGCCCAATCCGCCAGCGTTACTAACTGCACTTGCCAGTCGCCAGCCGCTGGCCCAAACCATGCCCGCCTGCACAATTGGATAGCTAATATTAAACAGCTTAGTAATTTGGTTGGAAAAAACAGGCATACAGGTTAACGGGTTGGTGAATGATAAAGATAGCACGGGAGTATCGTTCCCTTCACGGAACACAGCACAAAAAAAAGCCACTGAGTAATTTCAATGGCTTAGATAATACGGCTTTACTGTCCTATTCAAAAATCTGTTGCTCATCCCTGTCTTCTACTTTGATTTTCCTGATGAAATCATCATAGCCGTCGTCATCATGGTTGCTATAAGCACCATAGGCATCTACGCTATAACCTATCAGCCCGTCTTTTGCTTCAAACACATACAATATAGAGGCATCTGAAGGGTCTGATTCGCCTTCAAAACGGAATGTTTTTATAATGGTTAAATCTTCCGGCTGGTAGAATTTACCATTGCCAATTGAAAAACCTTCAGGTGCCATGGTAAGCTCGTTGTCTTGCCTTTTTAAACGCAACTTTTCCATTACATAGCTCAAGGTTGTCATTACTCCGGGTTCTGTCATAAAAAATAGGTTTTAGTTATTAATGATTCGGGTTCACCGGTTCAAAAGGCAAAGTGTATACCGTTCACCGTGTTGGGTATAAAATAGAAAAGCCCCTGACTGGCAAGGGCTTACTAAAAAGTATCAATAAGATACTAGGAATGTTTGTAGAAACTATTCCCCGTTGTGCTGGTGCGATTCATACACCCTTAATTTATTGTAGAGCGTTTTCCTGTCGATTTTTAAAATATCGGCAGCCTTGGATTTATTAAAGTTCACCTGTTTCAGCACATTCATAATGGTTTCATATTCCGCCTGTGAGGCTGCATTTTTTAAATCGAATGGTTGTTGCTGTAACGGTGCTGCCTGCGCCGCATTGTAAACCGGGCTGGCAATATGATTGGTGGCCATTTCTACGGATTCGTCTTTTAAAGGATTGTGCTGGGTCATCTCCCAGGGTAATACTTTGCTGCCTATTAACGAACCGGGGCCGCTTAACAAGGCTGCACGGCGTATCACATTCCTAAATTCGCGCAGGTTGCCCGGCCAGGGATAGTTAATAAACATCTGCATCACTTCGTCCTCAAAACCGCCTATCTCTTTATTGAGTTCTACGCAGGATTGTTTTAAAAAGAAATCTGCAAACAAGGGTATGTCTTCCCTGCGCTCGCGTAAGGGTGGAATATTGATGGAGAATTCATTAAACCGGTGATAGAGGTCTTCCCTGAATTTTCCCCGGCGATAAGCATCCTGCAGGTTTTCGTTGGAGGCCACCAGTATACGGACGTCTGCATTTATCTCTTTATTGCCTCCTACCCTTTTAAATTTCCTTTCCTGGATCACCCGCAGCAGGGAAGCCTGGATATCAAGGGAGAGGTTGGCCACCTCGTCCAGGAATAAAGTGCCGCCGTTGGCCACTTCAAAAAGGCCCTCCTTATCTCCCAGGGCTCCGGTGAAGGAGCCTTTCATATGCCCGAACAATTCACTTCCCACCAGTTCTTTAGACAAGGTTCCGCAATCAAGTGCAACAAATGGTTTGTCTTTACGGCTGCTTTGCAGGTGAATGGTTTTGGCCATCACTTCCTTACCCGTGCCGCTTTCACCATAAAGAATGATGCTATAATTAGTAGGTGCTACCAGATCTATCTGTTTAAACAGCTCTTTTGTAGTGCCTGCCTGTCCTTTCAGGAACTCACCATCGTTATAACCACCACCCGAATTCTTTTTAGCCCCAGTGCTACCGGTAGCGGAGGCCGGATCCTGTAACGACTTATTAATAACATTCAACACTTCTTCCGGTATCAGCGGTTTGGTGATATAATCAAAAGCACCGTGCTTGATAACGTCCACAGCTATTTTAATATCGGAGTACCCGGTAATAATAATAACAACTGCGTGGGGGTTGAATTCCTTGATCTCTTTTAATACTTCACGCCCTTCTTTGTCGCCCAGCCTGAAATCGCACAATACCACATCAAAATGCTGCTCTTTAAATTTTGCAATGCCTTTGTTGCCGCTGTAAGCAGCCTCCGTTTCAAATCCCTTACGTTGTAAAAACCTGCCCAAAAGGGTACACATATCCATATCATCGTCTATAAGAAGAATACGCTTCATAAAACTTATTTTTATAGTATTGAAATTAATCAAATAAATTCAGTCGCGCGCCTGTGCCCGCAATTCTATTTCTTCTGTTTTAATCCAGACAGCGTAATCGCTGGGCCGGATGGCTCCGCCGTACCATTTGGCGTATACCTTTGTAAACTCTGCTCCAAAATATAAAATCACGGCACTGTAATACACCCAAAGCATAACGATGATTATTGAGCCCGCCGTTCCATAAATATTGCCCATTTTGCTATGACCGAGGTAAAAACCAATACAGAATTTTCCTATCATAAAAAGTATGCTGGTAGTAATGGCTCCTACCATTACGTCTTTCCAACGTATCCTGGCATCTGGCAAGACTTTAAAAATAATGCCAAAAAGAAGTGATAAGAGAATAAACATGAGACAATTATTAACGGCGTCTATTACATATACTCCGTTCCCCGGCAATAACCGCAGCAATGGCTTGCTGAGTATTTCCACCAATGCATTCAGCGTCAGGGACACCATCAGCAAAAAGCCAAGACTGATGATCAGGGAAAACGATAGAAGCCGGTTCAGCACCATTTTCAGCAAACCACGTCGTGGCTTACTTTTAAGACCCCAGATATGATTAATGGAGTCCTGAACCTCACTGAAAATACCAGTAGCGCCCAGGATTAATACAACAAGACTTACGATGGTGGCAAAAAAGCTATTTTTAGACAAATGGATATTGGTAATCATTTGCTGTATCTGGAGTGCGGCCTCGTGGCCAACCAGGTCATTTATCTGGGGGTACAATTCACCCTGAACCGCTTCTCTTCCAAAAAAGAAGCCGGTAAAAGAAATAATGATGGCTAGAAAGGGTGCTATGGAAAATACCGTGTAATAGGACAGGGAGGCGCTAAATTTCAGCGCCTTGTCTTCTGTAAAATCGGTCATCACCTGCTTTAGAAAAGAAAATGCCTGTTTTATTTTGTAAAGCATAAGCGTAGTGGCTTCCGGATTGCCTGTTGCTATATAAGAAATAGCTTGCCAGATTTTAAATCTTTTATATTTTTAACCCGGTCATTCAAATTTTCCGGCAAACCGGGGCGGCTTACTGGCAGATTAATTGCTGCATACCAGTATTGCCAAAGAAATATTTTTAATTGCAGACAGTGGATATACCAAAAATTACTATTAATGAACCCCCGAAAGCGCTTATTGTAGACGATGAAGTTGATATTTGCTTCCTGTTAAGCGGAATACTGCGGCAAAAAAACATGAATGCTTCGTTTGTTAATAATATTGAATCGGCCAAAAAGTCCTTACAGGAAGAGATCCCCTCCATTCTGTTCCTGGATAATCATTTGCCTGACGGCTTTGGTCTCGATTTTATCAGGTATGTAAAGGGCGCCTATCCCGAAATAAAAATAGTGATGATTACCGCGCACGATGGACTGGCTGAACGTAAGGTGGCCCAGGCAGAAGGCGCCGACCTGTTTATTAGCAAACCTTTTACGCGTGACGTAATAGAATATGCCATCAAGAAATTGCTATAAACTTACTGCTACGGTGTCTATTCCCCAAATCGGGGAAAAAAATATCCAGATTATTTTTAATTGTTCCTGTTTTTAAATAAAACACCTGAAAACAGCCGTCCGCCAAATCATTTGTGACGAAGATATTTTCTGGCAAACATTTTACATAGATTGTAGTGCTACCTTATTTATGAACAACAAAAAATATCAGTATGTCAAATCTTTTATAACTGATAGCGGTGGTTGCATGTAATACGCGGAGCAAATGATTAAAGGAATGTTGTAAATTTACGTTCATCGATGGCGGGAGAACAAACGGGCTATATTTCGATTAGCCTATAATCATAATTCTTCCGGCCCTCACTAACTTAAAATTTTTAATTATGGAAAGCTGGAAATTAAAATTAAAGGGTTCATGGAACGATGTAAAAGGAAAGGCAAAAAAACAATATGCCGGTCTTACCGACGATGATTTGTTATACGAGGAGGGAAAAGACGACGAACTGGTGGGCAGGATTCAAAAAAAGATCGGCAAAACAAAAGATGAGGTCATTAAGTGGATACAGGATCTATGACCGGCGGGCAGAAACCCTGCAGGCAAGGGTTTCTGCTTTCTTTTTTGATATGATTTATTCAGCAAAATCGAGCGTAATGATAAACGTGGTCCCTTTGCCATGCTCACTTTCCCCATGTATGGTACCTTTGTGGTTCAGAATGATATTCTGGGTATTGGTGAGCCCAAGTCCATTACCCTTTGGCTTGCTGGTAAAATAAGGTTCAAAAAGCCTTCCGAGTGATTCTTTATCCATGCCGGAACCATTGTCGGTTATTTCAATGATGCATTTGTTGTTTTCTCCGCGGGTTGTTATAGTAAGTAGCCCTTTACCCGGCTCCATAGCCTCAATAGCATTTACTATTACATTCAGAAATGCTATTTTAAGTTTCTCCTTATCAACCGCCACATCACAGATATCCGTACTATAGCGCTTTTCTACTGCAATATTATACAGCACAATGCGGTCGCGGGCTAACTCCAGCGCATCGTCCAGCAATGTATTGATGGATGTCTTGCCGTAGCTTAATTCGTCAAATTTTGTTGAGTTAAGCAGATCTGTAATCAATTGGTTTATTCGGTTGCTGTTTCGCTGAATCATTTCAACCAGGATGGCATTGTCGTCTGCTACGGGCAGTTCACCTTTCAACTGCTCCATGGCCAGGTTAATATTAGTCAGCGGGTTTCTTACTTCGTGTGCGATGGTTCGGGCAATGCGCCCGGTGGAAGCAAATTTTTCGATGCTGCGCATTTGCAGCAGTTCTTTGTTAACGTTGCGAAGTTCCATAATTCGTTCCCTCAGTTGTTCCTGGTATTGGTGTACTTTTTTGTCCGCCTCGCGCCGGGCTTTGTTTTCTCTCATATAAGTAAGAAAACCGAAGATCAGCAACAAAAACGCGATCACAAGGGAAACAACAATGATCGTGTTCAACAATCCGAACTGCTTTTGCATCTTTTCCTGTCTTTCTTTCAAAACCCCGTTTTCTGTGATCTGCATGCGCAGCACCAATCTTCTTATCAGGTCCATGTTTCTTTTACCTTCATAGACTTTAGCGCGCAGGCTATCGGTAAACACAAAATTGCCATCCCGGAACAGTGTAAGACCCGCTTGTATCAGTATAAACTTCGTATCAATAAGTCTGTGGAGGGTATCAAGCCTTTCCAACTGGATGGCTGTCTTAAACATTTCATTTTTTAGCAATTCATAGGTTGAATCAACTCTCGACTTACTGGTATAGTAAGAGTCCAGAAAACGGGGATCTTTCATAATTACATAACCCCGCACACCCGTTTCGCCGTCTTTTATATCAGAAAGAATGGTTTCAAGATGGGTAATGGTTTTATTAGTATGGTCTACAAAATCGGCTTGAGTAAGCAACCGGCTGTTTGCAAACAAAGTAACCAGGTAAGAAACCAGTAAAAGGAAAAAAGCGGTTCCATATCCTACACGTATCCGGTTGTGAATCTTCAATTTATTGATTATCCTTTTCATCTTCGTTTGTTTATCCAAAAAAGTGTAGAAAGATTTCCCTGCCAGACAGTGTTTTCTACACAAAAATTACAGAACAATGCCTGGTAAACAGTCAAATAAATGGTATGCTAATTGAGCCATTTAAATTAGATTGCAATCACGCCGTAATATATAAAAAGCTTGCCATGATATTCTCAACCGTAAACAAAATTCCGGCTTTTGTGCTGGAAAAGCTGGATATTCTTTTTCAGCTGTTAAAAGAAAGAAAAACGGAGTACGAGACATTTGCATGCAAGATAAATGATAAGCATTTAAAACGGACTGTTTTAACGCTGGCCCAGGAAACCAACCAGTATGCCATGGAACTGTCCAGCCAGATTGAAACAATGGGCGGCAATATTATAAAAGATACACCTGAACGGGCGTATCCGTGTATTGGCCAGGAAGGTCTGTTAATGATATCGGGTGAAGATGAAATTCTGAAATCATGCGAGGTAAGCGAAACCAAGATGATTAGCGCATACCGTTCCATTTTAAACGAGCCTTTCCTGCATGATAATCTCCGGAAATTAATACGTTGCCAGTTAAACGGCCTTACCTATACGTTTATGCAGTTAAGGTTGCTGACTTCGTCCTTACATACATCATTTCATAGGTAGAGGGTTTTGGTTTTAGGGTTAAAGAGGGTACATTTGTATCCTCTTTTTATGATCCCTTTATCTCGGGATCTTATTTTACCGGCAGTTTATATACAATCCGCCAATCTCCTAAATATGCTGATAATTATTTTGACAAGCTCCGTATACTGATCCACTTTTATTAACTGGTGTGTGTCATATACCACCCACCGATTGTTGCCGCTGTTGCGGAAACTGTATAAAAATTTACGGTTGGCACCGTATACTTCAAAAATTGTATCCCCATCGTCCATGCAAGTATGAAAACCAAAGGAAATGATTTTAGAGGCTATGGCTGCCTTGCACCAAGTCAATGGCTTACACGGTACGGCAGACAACCCTTTTATCATGCCTGTCTTTATTCCGAAAATAGCTGCCAGCGCTGTTTCGCCCAGATCTTCCTCTACCCAGTTACCCGTTTCAGCGTCCGTAAAAAAAGTATTCTCATACCCATCTTCAAACTTCACGTGGTATAACTGGTGAAAGGGATGATCGATTGCCCGAACCCTTGCTGAACCGATATCATTCTCCAGGTTGAGGTAAAATATATGGTCCATTTAAAACGATTGTATTTTTACTACATATGATAAAGGCCTCCCTTGCTCAACAGGATTGATAATTTATTTTTGTATCCACACGGATACGGAGCCTGGCAGGCACAGAAACACTCCAAACCCATCTTTATCTATTATCACTTCGTCGGTAATTTTCTCCATTCGGTCAATAAAGGTTTTTCCTATGTGTCTTTTTCCCATCTCCATTTTTTTAAACCCTGCGTCGCCATTGGATAAAAGAACCGCACAACCTGATTTTTTCATTTCAGCAATACCCTCCCGGGTCCATCCAATGCAATTACCGTGATCCAGGTAATCGCGTTGTATCCCATATGCATGGGTTTTACGCGTGGCCAGCAGTTTGTCAATATTTTCGCAACTCGGAAGGTAAATTTCATATTCGTTGCCATCCTGCCCCTTGTCGGTATACGTGCTGCCAAAAATATCAGGATAAAAAACGCAGGGATACCCTTTTTCCCTCAACAGGATCAGCGCATAGGCAATCGGTTTAAACCAGGGCTCCACAGGCGCTTCAAGCGCCTGCAGCGGTTGTGTATCATGGTTATCAACTACCGTAACTGACAGTTCCGGTTTTATGGCTACAAGAGAATTATCAAATATCCTGGTCAGATCATAGTCTTTTCCGCCCCTGGAAGCGGCGTGCAGGTTATGGTGAAGGGCGGCGTCAAACAAAGACATCTTGCCTTCCGTTGCATCAATATATTTGAGTAGTAAAGGAAGGTTTCCAGGCGCCCAATATTCGCCCACGGCAAATACTTCCCTTTGGGTGCTATTGCGCACATCCTCCAGCCATTCTTTATAGAAACCGGGCGAAATATGTTTTACCGCATCCAGCCGCAAACCGTCAAACTGGGTTTCGTGATAGTACCATCGAGCCCATCTTTTGAGCTCCTCTCTCACGGCCGGATTTCTGAATTCTATATCTGCATACATCAGGTAATCGTAATTACCATTTTCATCATCTACCACCTCTTCCCAACCATCTCCATATTCGTTGATAATGCTGTAGATGGCCGTTTCGCCAGTAGTCTTATCAAAATCAACGCCCGAAAAACAATGGTAATCCCAGTTAAAAGCAGAATATTTATTTCCCCTTCCCGGGAAAGTAAATTTTGTAAACGCTTCTATGTCCAGGGGTTCGGATATAAATTCGTTCCGGTTTTTGGGGTTTACCTTCCTGGCTTTTATTTTTTCAGTTCCGTCTGCACCCGCCAGGTGATTGAATACTATATCCGCATAGACCAGCAGACCGGCCCTGCGTGCAGCCGATATTGCCTCCAGGTATTCGGTACGGGTACCGTATTTGGTGCGTACAGAACCTTTTTGATCAAATTCACCGATATCGTAAAAGTCATATACGTCGTACCCAACACTCATGCCGCCTGCATTTGCTTTAAAAGCGGGGGGAAGCCACACGGCTGTAATACCCATTTTTACCAGGCCGGCGGCATCTTTTTTCAACTTCTTCCATAAACTCCCATCCTGTGGATAATACCAGTGAAAATACTGAAGTATCGTTCCGTTTTGCATAAACTTCTCTTTACTTTATAGCCTTTCTTGTTACCGTAGCCGCTGTTGTTAAACCAGGTATCTCCTAAGCGTCCATGCAATCGTTTCATGTTCTTCCATAAGTCCGGTCAGGAAATCTGCCGTGCCAGCATCTTTGTATTTTTCGTCGCAGTCGCTCACGGCCTTCCGAAGTTTTATTATCACTGCCTCATGGTCATCCAGCAGTTCTTTTATCATTTCTTTTTGAGTCGGTATTTTGCCCGGCGCTTCTTTTAAGGAAGACAACTTTACAAATTCTGCCATGGTGCCGGGTGTTTTGCTACCCAGTTTGCTAATGCGTTCAGCAATTTCATCAATGGCTTTTTCCAATTGTTTATACTGTGCTTCAAACAACTTGTGCAGCTCCATAAAACTAGGGCCAGATACATTCCAGTGGAATTTCCTTGTTTTGGTGTAGAGTAAAACTGCATCTGCCAGTATCCCAGACAGGATATCGGTGATGGCT
>JBDTVE010000047.1:0-1647 GCA_040007355.1 Bacteroidota bacterium
CCATTGCCGAAAAGAAGATTTTTCTTAACATTGCAGTTGATTTTAAGGTTAAATAAAAGGTATGGCTATATGAGCTTGGTCAGAAGCGAACATGTAACCGTACCTTTTTTGTTTTATGAATGTCCGGGATTATAATTACATCAATCCATATGGCAGCAACGGGGGAGCTGGTGATACAGCTTCTGATGTAAACGGGTTAATCGCTGTTTTTAACCAGCAAGGTTCCCTGTACATAGTTTTCGTCGTGCTGAGACGCATCCAGTCCCATTTCTTCCTCTTCCACACTTACACGCAATGGCAGAATAAAATTGATGAATTTGAATATGATGAATGAAACTACGAAGCTATAAGTAACAACAATAGCCATACCTATGAACTGGGGGCCAAACAGGTCGCCGCCATAGAGTAGACCCTGGTGATTAACGGTTCCGTCCAGGGCTACTGCGCTGTTCACGGAATGGTGTGCAAATACACCGGTCAACAACATACCTACCATACCACCTACACCATGACAAGGAAATACATCCAGGGTATCGTCCAGGGATGATTTTGCTTTCCAAGCGCAAACCAGGTTTGAGATAATAGCTGCAATAAATCCTATAAAAGCAGAATTTGCCATCCCAACATATCCCGAGCCGGGTGTAATGGCCACCAGACCTACTACGGCGCCGATACAAAATCCCAGTACAGAAGGCTTCTTTCCGCGGAGTACATCAAAAAACATCCAGGTTAAACCTGCTGAGGCAGCCGCCGTATTAGTGGATGCAAAAGCAGAAACAGACAAATCATTAGCTGCCAGAGCTGAGCCAGCATTGAACCCAAACCAGCCAAACCAGAGCAGGCCGGTGCCTATCAGTACATAGGGAACATTGGCAGGATGCATTTCTACTTTATCAATATGTGCTTTTCTCCGTTTTAAGACGATGGCCCCTGCCAGCGCGGCGCAACCAGCTGTAATATGTACTACCGTGCCACCGGCAAAGTCTAACACGCCCATTTTAGCAAGAAACCCGTCGGGGTGCCAGGCCCAATGTGCAACAGGAAAATATATTAACACACAAAACAGGACGATGAACAAAACATAAGCGGTAAACCGGATGCGTTCCGCCACAGCACCCACCACCAGCGCGGGGGTTATAATAGCGAACATTAGCTGAAACAAGGCAAACAACGGCATTGGAATAGTTGGACCACCGGGCCAGGGTGCGGAAGAAAAAACGCCCCTGAAAAAAGCAAAATGCAACGGGTCACCAATGATACCATGAATAGAAGGTCCAAAAGACATGCTAAAACCACATACCAACCAGAGTATGCTTACAATACCGGCTGCTACAAAACTTTTGATCATAGTGGAAAGAACATTTTTCCTGTTCACCATGCCACCATAAAAAAAGGAAAGCCCGGGGGTCATTATAAACACCAGGGCGGTGGCTACAATTATCCAGGCGATATCTGATCCACTGTAGATTTTTGAGCCATCAAATACGGCGTCCGGTTTAATAAAAATAGCCGTAACAGAAACAATGGTTAAAATCAAAAATGGCAGCATCCTTTTTAAAGTCATTTTGATCATTTGTATTAGTTTTTAGTTAGTGTGATTATGCAAAATGAAAAAATCTGATAAACTTGATTAAAATTATATAAAAA
>JBDTVE010000048.1:0-6063 GCA_040007355.1 Bacteroidota bacterium
CAATACCGGTGGGGCCTGGCTGATAACAGGTGGCGGTGAGGGGTTACTGACTGTTGCAGCAGTATCGGCGGGGGCCAGTTTGGGTTCGCGCCGCACCATCATGGATTGTTCGTTAAAAGGAATGCTGATCCGGATGGTATCAAATTTTTCGTTTGACTCATCCACGAACACGGCAATATAGGATGTGTCGGTTAACAGTTCAGCCGCCTTATTGACAAGGGGCCTTAATCTTTTTGCCGGAGCGGCGGTGAATGTATCCCGTTTTGTTTCCGGTGCCGTTTCTTTTCCGGTCAGCAATTCAATGGTATCCTTCCTTGGTTCGTGATGGGTATCTGTTTCTTTTTTTAAGGGCACATTTTCAATCACAACCGCATCACGATTGTTCAGCAACGCATTTCTTTTTTCTTCAGGTGCAAAAATAATTTCTTTTTTTATCCGGAGGGTATCGTGTGCGGGAGATTTTTTCTTTGCCGCCCGGGTATTTTTGGCTACCGACTTCTCGGTGGGACCGCCGCTCATCATGATAATGGTATCCTTTCTTTCATTTTTGTCTTTTGCCACCGCTTTTTCCCTTGCGCGTCTGCCTATAACCATGATGGTGGCTTTTCTTTGCGCGGAAGCATCATTCCTGGCTGTTATCGGCGGTTCTTTTTTGACCGGTTTGTTTTTTCCTGTAGGATGGGCGGCCGGACGGCTGGTATTTTTCGATACCAGCACCGTGTCCGGGGCGGGCTGGGCTTTCATTGCAGCTGGCTGGGCAGTGGCAACACGAAGGATGTCGTTTGCGGCTGCAGGGTTGTTCGAATCTGCAATATTACTGTCGTTTTTAACAGGCCTGGTAGAGGGGCTGCTGTCTTTCGGCGTTGCGGTTTTTGCCAGCAGTGCGCTGTCCTTTTTCGCTTCTTCGCGGACCTCCACGGGTGCCGGTTTGGGAGGCCTGGTTGCCGTGTACAAAACGGCGGTATCGTTTACCGCATTGGCCAGGAGCATTGAAAAGGCATCCGTTTTACGTGTACCCGTCAGTTCAGGGTTTTTTTTTTCACCGGGCGGATTGTCGTTCATAATAACCGACAGGCTTTGAAGGTTAAACAGGCCCCAGCCACGGTCGCCAAAACTTTTTAACAGGTAACCGGCATCTTTATGCTTTACCGGGATGTTAAACTGTTGTTCGGGAAAAACATTTTTAGGGAATCCGATTGTTACACTATGAGCGCTGTCGGCGAGTTTCGACAAAATAAGGTAACCGGTTAAGGAAGAACTATAAACACGATTGTTAATGCGAACATAAAAGGGCTGGTTATTGTCGGTTTGCAGGTAGACAAAATATTCCTGCTGGCCAAACGTTTGCAGGGTATAAAGGAATAAAATGCATGATACAACCAGGTACTTCATGTAGTAATTATCGTGTTTTATCAACAAATCTAACAGAAAAGGGTCATTAGCAAGCCATTTACCATTTTTTTTACAAACGGTGCCGGAGCGGCCGACTATCTTTACGTCTTTTAAAAATAAAATATGAAGAAACTTTTCTTGTTTTTTGGATTGCTTGTGCTCACCCTTGTTTCCAGTGGCCAGCCGGGTAGTGCCGATGCCGGGCAGAACAACGTGGATGTTTACCGGGCCACCAGCCCGCGAATCAATGATTTGGTTCATACAAAATTGGATGTAAAATTCGACTATGACAAATCATACCTGTATGGCAGGGCCTGGATTACACTGAAACCACATTTCTATGCCACCGATTCCCTGTACCTGGATGCAAAAGGGATGGATATCAAAAAGGTAGCCCTGGTAAAGGGAAATACGCTCTCACCCCTGCATTATACCTATGACAGCCTGGGTCTTTATATAAATCTTGGCAAAACCTATACGGCTAATACAAGCTATACGGTGTTTATTGATTATGTCTCCCGGCCAAACGAATTAAAGGTTAAAGGCAGTGCAGCCATCAAGGACGCAAAAGGATTGTATTTTATAAATCCAAAAGGAACAGAAAAAGACAAACCCACCCAGATTTGGACGCAGGGCGAAACAGAAGCCAATTCAGTGTGGTTTCCTACCATCGACAAACCCAACCAGCGCTGCACAGACGAGATATATATGACCGTGCCCGGTAAATATGTAACACTCAGCAATGGCTTACTTACCAGCCAGAAAAATAATAAAGACGGTACCCGAACCGATTACTGGAAAATGGATCTGCCACATGCTCCCTACCTGTTTTTTATGGGCGTGGGCGATTATGCCATTATAAAAGATTCCTACAAGGGTAAGGAAGTGAGCTATTATGTTGAAAAGCCCTATGCTTCTGTTGCAAGAAAGATATTTGGTCTTACCCCCGAAATGATTGCTTTTTATGTAAAGATCACGGGGGTGGAGTATCCCTGGGCAAAATATAGCCAGATAACCGGGCGCGATTATGTAAGCGGCGCCATGGAAAACACCACGGCCACCCTGCACACTGATGCGGTGCAACAGGATGCCCGGGAGCTGGTAGATGGCAACAAATACGAAGAATACGTGTCGCATGAACTCTTTCATCAGTGGTTTGGCGACCTGGTAACTACTGAAAGCTGGAGCAACCTGACGGTAAACGAATCCTTTGCCAATTACAGCGAAGTATTGTGGAACCAGTTTAAATACGGGAAGGATGTAGCCGATGACAAGAACTATGATGACATGCAGGGTTACCTGGGCAGCCATAGTGAAAGCAAGGACCTGGTGCGGTTTCATTATGCCGACAAAGAAGACATGTTTGATGCCGTTAGTTACAATAAAGGCGGACGTATTCTGCATATGCTGCACACCTACCTCGGCGATAGCGCTTTTTTCAAAGGGCTAAACCTTTATCTGACCACCAATAAATTTAAAACCGGTGAAGCGCACCAGTTACGCCTCGCACTGGAAGAAGTAAGCGGCCAGGACCTGAACTGGTTTTTTAACCAATGGTATTTTGGGAACGGCAATCCTACCGTTGATATCAGTTATTTATATGATGATACCGCGGGAAAAGCCAGTGCAATTGTGCGACAAACGCAGGAGGGTAACCAGGTTTTCAGGTTACCGGTTGCCATTGATGTTTATAATGGAAAAGACAAACAGCGTCACGAAGTATGGATAACGCACAAAAGCGACACATTTAGCTTCTCCTATAAAAAAAGACCGGATCTGATAAATGTGGATGCGGAAAAAGTTATGTTATGGGAAAAGAAAGATGATAAAACCATGGAGAATTTTATTCACCAATACCGCTATGCGGAAAATTATGTAGACCGGAGGGAAGCCATTGATTTTTGTGCTAAAAACCAGGATAATCCCGCAGCGCTGGCCCTGCTGAAAACGGCTATGAAAGACCCTTACTATGGTTTGCGGAGCTATACCATCGGGCAACTGGATATAAAAAAAGAGACCGTAAAAAAGGAAGTGGAACCCCTGCTGGCAGATATTGCTAAAAATGATGTGAAGCCAACTGTAAGGGCTGCGGCCATTGGATTGCTGGGACAGTATACCAGAGTCACTTACAGACCCCTGTATGAAAGAGCGGTGCATGATTCATCGTACAGCGTTGCCGGCGAAGCCCTGGGCGCATTGGCGCAGTTGGATGGCGCCGCCGCCCTGGCCGATGCAAAAATATTTTCAAAACAACCCATGAAGGGCAAACTGGCTGGTGTGGTGAGCCAGGTGCTGATAGAAGGCGGGGCCGGCGAAGAAGATTTTGATATCATTGCAGGTAATTTTGGCAGCCTGCCGGTTTCAGATGCCAAATTTGAAGCCCTGCAGCCCTTTGCAGAATACCTGGGCACGCTTAATAATACGGAGAAAGTAAAAAAGGGGATAGACCTGATCATTGATTTGCGCGAGGCGGTGCCTTTGCAGTATAAAAACCAGATAACGCCGTTTATCAACAACATGATCTTAAAAGGGATCATTAAAAAGAAACAGGCTGTTTCCCAAACCAATCCGGAATTACAACAACAGATCAACTATATCAATTCGCGGATAGAAGAGAAAAAGTGACTCTAATATTCCTGGTTCCAAACAAAAAACCTCCGCCGGACCGGTGGAGGTTTTTTGTAATATGGTTGTTTGAATCTATGTACAAATTTGAGGTAACAGTATTACCAGCTTCCACTCGCTCCACCACCGCCGCCGCTGCCGCCGCCAAACCCGCCAAATCCGCCGCCACCACCGCCGCCGCCCCATCCGCCACCACCACCACGGCCCAGGTTGCTCAGCAGTGCAGCAGCTATCCACGGGCTAAAACCGCGCCTGCTCATCATGCCGCCACTGCCACCGCCACCACGGTTTATCCTGGACAGGATGATCATGATCATAATAAAAATAATAACGGCACCAGCAAAGGAACCACCGCGTTTGCCACTTTTATGATAATCATCGGGGGCCTTGTACTCACCGGCGGCCGCTTTAAAAATAGCATCCGTGGCTTCATCAAAACCGCGGTAAAAATTTTGCGACCTGAAATTGGGTACAATTTCAGATTCTATGATATGGCTGGCCGTTATATCGGGTATGCTTCCTTCCATGCCGCCACCCGTTTCAATCCTTACCCGGTGGTTTTTCATATCGGCGAAAATGACCACGCCATTATTGGTCTTGCTGTTTCCCACGCCCCAGTCACGCAGTATCTTCAAGGCATACATTTCTACGGGGTAATCATCTGTTGGCACCAGGGTAACAATAACAATCTGGGTGGAAGTACTGTCGTCGTATGCCACCAGTTTTCGCTCCAGGGCCTGAACCTGATCCGGCGTAAGAATATGGGCGTAGTCGTTTACAAGCCGGGGCGGGTTGGGCTTTGCGGGAATGTTCTGTGCCCGTGAAAAAAGCGCCAGCAGCAGCAGCGCGGATACAAGTATTTGTTTCATCCAGATAATTTAAAAAGGCGGGTTGCCAGCCTGCCTCCTGTTATTTTCCAAAAACGATATCGTCGGGCAATTCATTTTTATCGGTTTTGCTATCGTAGGGAAAATGCGTTTGCAGCAGGTTCCCTGTTTCCGTTACCACCGATGCAATACCGGCCCCATAGTCATTTTGATTAAAATGCTGCAGCAGGCTGGCAACGGCTTTGTTCCAGAATGCGGTGCCGGCTTTATGGTAAATTCCCTCGTCTGCGAATACCGCCAGTTGCTGGTCTTTGATGGCCACGTAGATCAGTACGGCGTTCCGGTTTGCGGTTGCTTCCATTTGAAGCGAATAGAACAGTTCCCGGGCGCGGTCAAGCGGATCCACAAACTTGCAGCGACTTTCCACGAACACGCGTACTTCGCCGCTGGTCATTTTTTCGGCCGCGCAGATAGCGTTCACTATCTGGGTTCTATCCGGTTCGGCAAGAAGCGGTTTTTTAGCAAGAAAAGGTATTAATGCCATGGTTACTGCCGGAGTTATTTAATGTTGAATTGAACATCGGGTGCTTTTTCAGTTCCGGGGTCTGCCTTGAAATAGGGCTTTTCAGTGAAATGGAAGAAGCCGGCAAACAGGTTATTGGGAAACCGTTTTACTTGAAGGTTATAATCGTTTACGGTTTTGTTGAAGTCCTGCCGGGCCACGTTGATCCGGTTTTCCGTTCCTTCTATCTGTGTCTGGAAGTCCTGGAAAGACTTGGTTGTTTTGATATCGGGGTAGGCTTCGGCAATTGCCATCAGCTTTCCAAAGGAACTCTGCAACTGGCCCTGGGCCGCCTGGTATTTGGCAAGGGATTCGGGGTCATTAATATCAACGGTTACGCTGGTGGCTTTGGCGCGGGCCTCGATCACTTCTTTCAAGGTTGATTTTTCAAAATTGGCGGAGCCTTCTATTGTTTTAATAACACTGCTGTACAAATCGGTGCGGCGCTGGTAATTGGTTTCCACGTTTCCCAGGGAGTTTTTTACTGATTGATCTGCGGTAACCAGCCCGTTATAGCTATTGCAGCCGCAACCGCCCAATATTAGTACAAGTGCCAGGACAACAATAAGCGTGAGGTTTTTTGTCATATTTGTAGGTTTTGTAATTGGGGATAAAGTTAAAGTATTTAAGGAAGCGGCAATTGCCGGGCAGGCAGAC
>JBDTVE010000049.1:0-7488 GCA_040007355.1 Bacteroidota bacterium
CTTCCTTTGCCGATTCCGTGATGGATGCAGTGGATAAATCCAAAGAAGTACTGGAGCAGATTCAGTTTGAAAATATGTATTACCGGAAAGACATCGGTTATGAATTTGCCTGATATTTTTTTGTTAGCAGTTTTGTTAGGAGAATGAGACTGGTTACCATCAACCCGGTACCATGAAACAAGCAGACCGGGATCCAGACAGAATGTATAACGTTAATGGGAAACCTAAAATAGTCCCTGTCTCCGGTGTTGTTTTGGGGATGCCATCCGGAAACGGGGAGGGCTGATACCGGAAACCCTGCGGAAGCCCTGCGGAAACCCTGCGGGGACGCGGCCAAAAGCGGTCAAAAGCGACCCCCGGAGAAAATACAGGAGGCTATTTCCACAATATTCGTCTTTTAGGCCACGTTTAATAAGCAGGGGCGAATCTGAAAAAAAACCTTGATTGGCAAGTACTTGGCTTTGTTTATTTGAATTATTTCCTTCAATTTTGCACCCATTATATCCTGTTCAAAATCTGAGACTGTAACACATGGGACTTTTTAACTTTTTTACTCAAGAAATAGCCATTGACCTGGGTACTGCTAATACCCTCATCATATATAACGATGAAGTTGTAGTAAACGAGCCTTCCATTGTGGCCCTTAACCGGAACAACCCCAAGGAGGTGCTGGCAGTAGGGAAAAAGGCGTTGATGATGCACGAGAAGACCCATGAGAGCATCCGAACGGTAAGGCCCTTGAAAGACGGCGTTATTGCCGATTTCAATGCCGCAGAGCTGATGATACGGGAGATGATCAAGATGATCCACCCTAAAAAGCCACTGTTTCCACCCAGCTGGCGGATGATGATCTGTATTCCTTCGTCTATCACGGAGGTGGAGAAACGTGCCGTACGGGACAGCGCGGAACAGGCAGGCGCCAAGGAGGTATACCTGTTGCATGAACCGATGGCGGCCGCCCTGGGTATCGGTATTGATGTGGAAGAACCGGTGGGCAATATGATCATTGATATTGGCGGTGGAACAACGGGTATTACCGTAATAGCGCTGGCTGGTATTGTTTGTGACCAGTCGATACGCATCGCCGGAGACGAATTTACGGCGGATATCATGGAAGCCCTGCGCCGCTACCATAGTTTGTTGATAGGCGAACGTACGGCAGAACAGATAAAAATCAATATCGGGGCGGCTATGAAAGATTTGGAAAACCCACCTGAAGACATCCCGGTAAACGGCCGCGACCTGGTAACCGGCATTCCCAAACAGATTATGGTAAGCTTCCAGGAAATCGCCGAAGCACTGGATAAAAGCATCTTTAAGATTGAAGAAGCCATCCTGAAGGCATTGGAAACCACACCACCCGAACTGGCCGGCGATATTTACCGCCGTGGTTTATACCTCACCGGGGGAGGCGCCCTGTTGCGGGGGCTGGATAAACGCCTTAGCCAGAAAATCAAGTTGCCGGTACATATCGCCGACGACCCCCTGAAAAGCGTGGTGCGCGGTACCGGTCTTGCCCTGAAACACTATGACCGTTATCCTTTTGTGATGAGATAAAAAATTAAATATTGATCCGGGAAAGGAAGCGATTCCCGGATTTGTATTTTAACTTCAAACCTGCTCCAGTGCGAAATATATTTCTCTTCATCAGAAAGTTTTCCAATTTTCTATTCTTCCTGGTGTTGCAGATAATATCACTTTACTTCCTTTTTACCTATAATAAGTTCCACGAGGCCGTTTTCATGAACGCGGCAGGCGAATTTACCGGGCGGGTAAGCGAAAAATACAATAACATAGAGTATTATTTCAAGCTCAAAAAAACCAACGAAGCGCTGGCCAAGCAAAACGAACACCTGCTGAACCTGCTTCGCCAGAACTATGAAGGCGCAGATACAGCCAGGAGATTTTTTACAGATACACTGCGGGTAGACTCCCTGCTCACTATACAGCGTTTCCGGTATTATGATGCCAAAGTAGTAGGCAGTTTTGTAAGCACGCAAAATAACTTTCTTACCATTCACCGGGGCGCCAACCAGGGCCTTCCCAAAAACAGGGAATGGGGAGTTATTAGTCCGGAAGGCATTGCCGGCAGGATTGTTTCCGTAGGCGAAAATTTCTCTGTTGTAATGAGTGTTTTAAACCGGCAGTTTAAAGTGAACTCCATGCTCAAAAAAGGTGGCGAAACCGGCCCGGTTTCCTGGGACGGGGAAAACCCGCTTTACCTGCGTCTTAACAATATCCCCAAAAGCGCAAAAGTGGCAAAAGGCGATTCCGTGGTAACCAGCAATGTGTCTGATATCTATCCGCCTGGTATTATGGTGGGCACCGTTGCAGAAATCATAGACGATAAAAGCAGCAATTTTTTTATACTGAAATTGAAAACGGCTACTAATTTTTCTAGCCTGCAATACGTGTACGTGCTGGAAGACCTGCAACGCGAAGAGCGCGAGAAATTAGAGGACCCCTATAAAAAAGGCAAATGAGTACATTGGTAAAAAATATCATTCGGTTTGCCTTATTTATAGGGGTACAGGTATTTGTGCTGCACCAGGTGCCGCCCCTGCACCGGTTTATTACCCCCTATTTATATTTTCTTTTTATTATTTGGCTGCCCTTTAATACCGGGCGTGGTTTCTTAATGCTGATAGCCTTTCTATTTGGGTTAACCCTTGATTATTTTCTTAAATGCCCCGGTCTGCATGCAGCCGCCTGCGTGCTGGTAGCGTATGTACGTCCCTTCCTGATAAACATGCTTATCCGGCAGGAAGGAGATGAACAGAATTATGCATCGCCGTCTATTGTAAGCATGGGCTGGGCGCCCTATTTTACCCTGGTATTTATTTTAACTCTGCTCCACCACAGCTATCTTATTTTCCTGGAAATACTGCAGAATGGCAGTTTTCTCTATTTCCTGGGAAAACTACTGGCCACCACCGGTATAAGCATGCTACTGATCCTGGTTACGGAATTGCTGTTTTTCCGTAAAGAAAAATTTCGCACCAATACTGTGTAAGCAAGCGCTGTCTGTGATGAACAACCCGGTAACCAGCCCTGCACGCCAACATCCGGGCGCGTCCCCGGTACGCTAAAAGAAAAATAAATCTTTGTAGGGGCACAATAAAATATATCATTTCTTCATTCGTACTTTGCACTCCGTAATTTCTCTTTTCGCATTATGTCTGTTTTTAATCAGTCGCGCAGCAATATCGTCAGGCTTATCTTCCTGGGTGTTTTTTTTATCATTCTCGGCCAGCTCATTAACCTGCAGCTTTTATCAGGCAAATACAAACAACTGGCGATGAATAATGCCCTTTTTGCCAAGGTTATCTACCCGGATCGCGGCATTATTTACGACCGGAAAGGGCGGGCCATTCTCAATAACACCATTATGTACGACCTGGTGGTAACGCCCAGCCAGGTAAAAAATATTGATACGGTGGCGCTTTGCGGCCTGCTGGGCATCGATTCCCTGGAATTCCGGCAGCGCATGATTGATGCAATTTTCAAAAATACCAAGTTCCGCCCCTCCGTGTTTGAAGACCTGCTTCCACCGGGCTTATATGCAAGACTGGATGAAAACATCTGGAAATTCCCCGGGTTCGATTTGGTGGAAAGACCCGTAAGACAATACCCGTTTAACGCAGCCGCCCACGTAATGGGTTATGTGGGAGAAGCGGATTCGTCTGTAATAAAAAGGTCGAACAACTTTTACCGGTTGGGTGATTATGTAGGCAGAAGCGGTCTTGAACAGGTCTATGAGCGCGTATTGATGGGACAGCGGGGCATAAAATATATCATTAAAGACAATAGAAACCGTTTGCAGGGCAGCTACGAAAAAGGTATCTACGATACCGCCGCGCTCGCCGGCCGCGGCCTGCGCACCTACCTGGATATAAAACTGCAGCAGCTGGCAGAAAAACTGATGACCAATAAAGTGGGTGCCGTTGTTGCACTGGACCCTAAAACTGGTGGTATTGTAACCATGGTTTCGGGTCCGAACTTCGACCCCAACCTGCTGACTGGACCCGAAAAACAAGAGAATTTTAACAAGCTCTTCCGTGATGTAAGCAGCCCCCTGTTCAACCGCGCTATCAAAGGACAATACCCACCTGGCTCAACCTATAAACCTCTCGGTGCGCTCCTGGCCTTGGACGAAGGGGTGATTACGCCCAATTACGGCATTGCCTGTAACGGCGCCTATCATGGTTGCAACCGCCCAGTAAAATGTACAGAACACTGGGCCGGCCATGCCGCCAATTTACGATTGGGCATATCCTGGTCCTGCAACTCCTTTTTCAGCAGCATTTTCCGTATGGCAATAGACAATCCCCAGTACCATAATCCCCGCAAAGGGCTAACCGAATGGCATAAATATATGACTGCATTTGGATATGGACACCGGCTGGGAGTAGACCTGCCCAGCGAAGACGGAGGCAATATTCCCGATACGGCCGCTTACGACCGTGAATACCGCGGACAGTGGAATTCCTGTACCATGGTAACCCTGGGCATTGGCCAGGATAAAATGACAGCCACACCCATGCAGATTGCCAACGCCATTTCCATTGTGGCCAATAAAGGCTATTATTATATACCTCATTTTGTAGAAAAAATTGAAGGGGAAACAACCGAAGACACCGCCCAGATGAACAAATACCGCCGCAAACACGGGGTGCTAACCCATATACCCGATAGCTCGTACGAAGCTGTAATTGATGGCATGGAGGGTGTAATGCAGGTAGGAACGGGCAGGCTGTTACCCAAAATACCTGGTATAAATGTTTGTGGTAAAACCGGTACGGCTGAAAATTATCACAACGGCGTAAAACAGAAGGACCATTCAATCTTTGTTCTTTTTGCACCCCGCGAAGACCCCAAGATCGTCATCGCCGTGGTTGTACAAAATGGGGGATTTGGCGCTGCAGCAGCCGGCCCCATTGCCAACCTGCTGCTGGAGCAATACCTGACCGACAGCCTGCGGGCGGAAAGCAGAAAAGAAGTGGAACGCGTTACGGCCATTAATCTGATGCCTAAATATTTTGCCACCGAACAATATACGGCAGACTCTATCCGCGCTTTTAATTATTTTAAGCTCACAAAAGATACCAGCGTAATAAAAGGATTTTTGCGCCGGACAAAACCAAATAGCTCCACCCCGCCGAAAGATACCGGTAAAGAGCCTTTTACAAATACCCACCCTGCCATAAAAACAAAAACAGTTATGAAGGCCCGCAAACCTGCTGCAATAACCCCCAATACATGAACCAGAAAAATCCTGCGATATCGAAAGGTGTGGACTGGCTCCTGGTATGGTTATACATCATACTGGTATGTATTGGCATAATCAGCATATTTGCCGCCACCTACAAAGAGGGGGATGATGTTATTAAAAGCTTTCTGTCGATGAAAACAGACTATAGCCGGCAGGCGCTGTTTTTTGTGATCTCGGGCATATTTGCAACTTTTATTTTACTTACCGATAGTAAGTTTTTTACGGCTACGGCTAATTTATCCTATGCCGCTGGCATCCTGCTGATGTTGCTGGTTTTTCCATTCCACAGTGATATCAAGGGAACAAAATCGATCATTAAATTCGGCTCTGCCATCCAGTTACAACCCGCAGAGCTGTGCAAATTATTTGTAAACCTGGCCCTTGCAAAATACCTCTCAAGAGTGGAAACGGATTTTAAAAAAACCAGCTCCCAGCTTATCGCAGCCGCCATAGCCGTTACCCCGGCTTTGCTCAGCATTGCCCAAAGCGAAACAGGGCTGGCCCTGGTCTATTTTTCTTTTTTCCTGGTGATGTACCGTGAAGGCTTACCCGCCGCAATTCTGGTGGTTGGCTTTTCCATTGGCGCCCTGGTAGTAGCTACTTTAACTGTGCCACCCAATATACTAGCCCTATCCCTTACCGCCATTGCCGCCATTACCATCTATTTTATGCGAAGGCAAATAAAACGAAGCAAGGAAACGCTGATGGTCATTGTCGTTATCTGGTTTGCCTGCGTGGGCATACAGCGATTTGCCGTGCCTTTTGCCTTCAAACACGCATTTAAATCTTACCAGGTTGAAAGGATTTACAGTATGCTGGGTAAAGATGTGCCCGAAGAGTATATAAAAGGCGGGGCCGACCAGGAAGATCCCGAAAGGGCATTGAAGAAAAAAGAAGCGGGCGATTATAACGTAAAGCAAAGCAAGATAGCCATTGGAAGTGGCGGCCTTTTTGGGAAAGGACTTTTAAAAGGCACACAGACCAGGAATGGCTTTGTGCCCGAACAGCGTACCGATTTTATTTTTTGCACCATTGGGGAAGGATTTGGTTTTGTCGGCAGCTTTTTACTACTGGCCATTTACCTGCTGCTGATATTGCGCATAGTCACTATTGCAGAGCGACAACGGAGCGTATTCAGCCGGTGCTATGCCTATGGCGTTGCTTCTGTCATTTTCTTTCATATCACCATTAATATTTGTATGACCATCGGCCTGGCCCCGGTCATTGGCATACCACTCCCGTTTATCAGTTATGGCGGCACCGCCCTGCTTACCTTTACCATGTTACTGTTTATCCTGGTGCGTCTGGATGCCGACCGGCAAATGGTGCTCAGATGAGCGCCTTGCTCCGGTAACCGCTTCATCTCAACCTCACGCTTTCGCCGGTCTTATTAATGGTTTTTTGTAGCAATTACCGGAAATTTGCCGGATGAAAATTATTCCACTCAGCGAGGGCGCTTTTACCATTGATAAAACAAAAATTTTTGTGCCATTTGATCCGGGTAAAGACGATCTTCAACAAAGGGCCACAGGTAGTTTGCTGGTTGAAGTGCAGCCCTTTGTATTGATTACTTCGGAAGGCATACTATTGCTGGATACGGGGCTTGGCTTTGAACAGGAAGGGGAATTTCAGCTGCACCGCAACCTGCTACAAGCGGGCATTCAGCCATCGGACATAACAAAGGTGTTGATAAGCCATCTCCATAAAGACCATGCGGGCGGGGTCAGTAAAAAAAGCCGGGCTTCCGGCAAATTTGAACTGGCATTTCCCCATGCAACTTATTATTTGCAAAAACAGGAGCTCGCATTTGCGCTTCAAAAGGGCTTGCCCTCCTATATACCGGAAGAGCTGGAATGTTTTTCAAGGGCTTCAAACCTTCAGTTCCTGGAAGGCAACGGGGTGCTACAGGGTTATATAAAATATGAGGTGACCGGAGGCCACAGTCCTTACCACCAGGTATTCTGGATAGCAGACGAGGGTGAAAAAATTTTCTTTGGTGGCGATGATGCACCGCAACTGGGTCAAATGAAAAATAAATTTGTTGCCAAATATGATTTTGACGGAAAAAAATGCATGGAATTAAGACAGCTATGGTGGAAACAGGGAGCAGCGGAAGGCTGGACTTTTTTATTTTACCATGATATCAAAACACCTGTTTTCAGACATTGACACACAAAGGTACTCTCCCGTTTTGATTCATTTTGAAAGGTCTTATA
>JBDTVE010000050.1:0-5455 GCA_040007355.1 Bacteroidota bacterium
TGTCACCCGGGTGGTGGAATTGGTAGACACGCAGGACTTAAAATCCTGTTCGCAGCAATGCGAGTGTGGGTTCAACTCCCATCCTGGGTACTCTTATCAATCAGTTAGTAAAGGCTTCCAAAAGGGAGCTTTTCTCTTTTAACCCAATTTGCAAACAACCCTTCGCTTTCTTAACCTGATTAATTGTTGCAAAATTTGTCGAGAAGCAAAAGCGCTTGACTAAAAGCATCACTTTATTTTACTTTTTCCTTTAGGCAGTTACCCGAGAAAGGGGAACTGGTTTATACTTTCGTTATATAAAAAACTAAAACAATTTTATAAATCACAAGTTTTCCAGGTTATCCGTTCTTTTTTTCTTTAACTGCTTGTAAAAGGAAGGCGTGAGACCAGTGATTTTTTTAAACTGGTTGGAAAGATGGGCGACACTGCTGTAATGCAGCTTGTAAGAAATTTCGGAAAGATTCAGCTCGTCATAAAGAATCAATTCCTTTACTTTCTCAATTTTATGAATAATAATAAATTGCTGAATGGTAATTCCCTTTACTTCAGAAAATATATTTGCTAAATATGTATAGTCATGGTCCAGTTTTTTGCTGATATACTCAGAATGGTTGATGGATGGCAATTCATCGGCATAATGAATCATTTCTATAATTACATTTTTAATCTTTTCAATCAGAATACTTTTTTTATCGTCCAGTAATTCAAGCCCCGATTTAATCAGGCTTTCCCTCAGTTGCTGACGCTTATCCGGTGTTATCTTTTCCTTTAATTGAACCATTCCCAGGGCGATGTTCAAATAGTCAAGGCCCAGCTTTTCCAGCTCGTCCTTTACCAGCATCTTACAGCGCAGGCTAATCATGTATTTGATGTAGAGTATCAACGTTTTTTATTGCTATGCCAAAGTTCCCAAAATCAGGCCGTGATACTCAAACCGAGTTCCTTATAATCAATTAACAGTAATTATACCACTACAACGGTCATTAGTAAGGAAATTCAGCATTTTTGGTTAATCTCATTTCTTAATTGAACAATTGTTAATATAAGGACACGCCAATTTACCTGTAAATGAATTGGCTATTACAGCGTTTAACCATTACCTAATAAATTCAATTATATCCCTACATCCAAATCGCAGTGTTTAGGCCAGAATTATCCCAAAAACGGTAAAGATTTTCCCATATGTAGCTGTTGTACGCTGTACGATAGTCTTGAGCTCAGAAACCTTGGCTAATCTAAAGAAGCTTATCCGGTAGCTGTACGAGGATCTGACGGTTTGAAATCTTTCGGAATGCTCCAAAACAAAACAGTCTTGATACGTTTTTCAAAGCAACCTGGTATTTTATAAAACCGGCTCAACCTATCTTGGGAATCATGGTTATTCACTCCGGTTACGGTGAATAGAGCATGGAATCATACGTACGAAATACGTTTAATCGCATGCTTATATTTCCCCATTTTAAAAGAACGCCAACTGCGTGTGCTGTCAGCAGTTCTTCATCTATTTTGATGACACGGATGGATAAGAAGTGCCTGCGTAATTTTTCCTTTTACGGGGGTTGAATCTCAACAAAATTTGTATTTCTTACTTTTTGTTTCAATGCCAACCGGCATACATTAAAAGCGGGTAGATAAATTTATTTTCCGGAAAGGAATGCGATTGCAATTGTTCCAGTGAAAATTGAAATCTATGTAGTGGTTTTTTTGTTGCCATTTGCCAACTATTTGTTTTAGCTAATAATATTTTAAAATCACTTATCAGCACGCCTTGCTAGTTTTAACAGCTTTCTGGTAATGGGCTTTTCATCACCAAGCAGTACTCCCCATTTTTCAAACTGCTCAGTATGGTCAAATATTATTTTAAAAACTGCCATCAGGGGCAACGATAAAATCATACCTGTAATACCTGCCAACGCCCCGCCAATAAAAACGCCAAAATAAAGAATAAGAAAAGTATAGATGGGAAACAGCCCAAAAAATAGCAATAATGAACTTACGGATCCTGCTGCATTGATGTGATTGGTGATATTTTGCTTGATAGTGGTAAAATTATTAATCTATGGCTTTAGCTGGGCAGCGATGAAAAATATAACCAGCGCAAATATGATTGTCATTAGTAATATGCTTAGGAAAATGGAAATACCGACACGTGTTTTTTTCCAATCAAAAATCTGTCAACTGGTAACAAAGCAATGGCTGCAATCATCCTTTGGCGGTAAAACGCTTGATCCATTTTGCCACTTCAAACCAGGCTACTGACACAAAAGCAATCCCGGCGCAAATGGACAATTCAGTGGGTGCCAGCCATTGAAATCCAAAGAATTTTGAGAGCACCGGTATATAAAGAATCAGTGCCATAATTATGATTGTAATAATGACAATAAACAATACCATTTTATTTTTATACTTCATGGTTGTAACCACAGAATAATAAAATGATCTGTTAATCAGTGTAAGGAATATATTGGCGGCTACCAGTGTGGTGAAGACCATGGTGCGCGTATGCGCTTCATCAAAACCCTGCCATACTGCATATTGATACATAAAGAGGGTGCCCGCAGTAATAACCAGGCCTTGTACAACACTGGTGGCTAGTTCTTTCCAGTTAAAGAAGGTATCGTTAAAAGGCCTCGGTTTTTGGGTCATGGCATTTGCTTCCATGGGTTCATTTTCATAGACGACAGAACAGGTGGGGCCCATTATCAGTTCTAAAAAAATGATGTGTATGGGAGAAAAAATATTGGGATAGAGCCAACCCAGCGCCAGCGGACTAAAAACGGTTAAAATGATGGGTATATGAATAGATATTATGTATTGAATGCCTTTTTTTAGATTGCTGTATATTTTTCTGCCCATGGCAATGGCATCTACCATTTTAGACAAATCATCATCCAGCAATATCAGCGAGGCCGCCTGTTTTGCTATTTCTGTTCCCTTTTTGCCCATTGCAATACCAATATGTGCCGCTTTTAATGCAGGGCCGTCGTTTACACCATCGCCGGTCATGGCTACAATTTGATTATTTGCCTTTAATGCGTTGATGATTTTCAGTTTTGCTTCGGGGAACATGCGGGTAAAGACTTGCATTCGGGCAACTGTTTCTTTCAAGGCAATATCCTGTAATTGCATTAACGCATCCCCAGTAATATTTTTGTCACAGCCCCGAAAGCCCACTTGCCTGGCAATGGAAGTAGTAGTGGCTGCATTGTCGCCGGTAACTATTTTTACTTCAATGCCTGCAGCATAAAAGTTTTCTAAAACCGTTTGAATATTCTTCTTTGGTGGGTCGTAAAAGGCAACAATTCCATTAAAGACAAATTTTAATTCTTGTTGCGTGGTGGGAAATTGATTGCCGTTGAACGTTGCGGTTCCAACACCCAGTAGGCGATAACCATCTATTGCCATTGTTGAAATGGCATTTTCTATTTCCTGCTTTTCAACAGCAGTGAGGTTGCATACATTAATGAGTGCTTCCGGTGCCCCTTTGGCGGCAATGATGCGGTGTCCTGAACCATCTTCAAACAAATGCGTCATCATAGGCGGCTTTCCGCTCAATGGATATTCGTGTACTATTTTATACTGCGGTCTTTCATCCTGCAGTGTGGTGTTGCTGTAGGCATTGTGCAGGGCTATTTCCATGGGATCAAAGGGAATGGGCTCACTGGCCCACATGGCTACCCGGATAAGTCGGGTTTCATCATCATTTAATACTGCCCCGGCATCGGTGATTTTTTGTGATGAAAGCACAAACAGTTTTGCCAGGCTCATTTTGTTTTCCGTAAGCGTACCGGTCTTGTCTGTACATATTACGGTAGCACTGCCCAGTGTTTCCACCGTTTTCATTTGCTTTACAACGATGCCCATTTTCATTAGCCGCCATGCCCCTAAGGCCATAAACGTGGTAAAAGCCACCGGTATCTCTTCGGGCAGTATGCTCATGGCAAGGGTAAGCGATTCCAGCAAACTATCCAGCAAGTTATGAGAATGAAAATAGTTGATGGCCCAGAAAATGATAAAAACCAAGACCCCAATGACAGCCATCTTTTTTACAAAACTTCCTATCTGTAATTCCAGTGGCGTTCTTTCTTCTTTAATACTTTCAAGGCTTTTACCAATTTTACCCAGCTTGGTTTGGTTGCCAATAGCTGTTATGGTAGCAATGGCCAATCCGCTGGCAACAGTGGTGCCCCTGTAAATTAAATTGTCTTCCTGTGTTTGATCTTTAAATACGGATAAGGATTCTCCGGTGAGTATAGATTCGTTGACTGAAAAATCATTGGCTTGTATGATAATACCATCTGCACTAACAGCACTGCCTTCTTCCACAATAAGGCTATCACCTACAACCAGATCTTCGCTTGCTATTTCTTCTGTTTGCCCGTTGCGTATTACTTTGCATTTGGGCTGTGTAAACTGCTGCAAATGTGCCAATGCATTCCGGCTTCTTGCATCCTGGTACAACGATATAACCCCTTGCAAAACAATAGCGGCAGCCAGAAAAATACCGTTTGCAATGTCTCCGCTGACAAAATAAATGAATGCGGCTATCAGCAGTAAGATGACCATTGGATCTTTTACCAACCTTTTCACAGCGTCAGTAAAACCATCCTCCTTTTTATATTCAAGTTTGTTATAGCCATACAATTTCCTGGCATCCAGCACCTGCTGTTGGGTTAAACCCTTATTGCTAAAATTATTTACTGGCATTGAATCATTGCTTCATTAATTGTATATGTTGATATAATGCTGTTGTGTTTTTAATGCCTGCATTTTTCAAATATGTGTATGTTCCATAAACGCATTGTATTCATGCGACCCGGTTGCATTCTATGCTTTGCGGCAAGGCCCGTTGTGCAGCTTTCACATTTTTTTTACCTTACCAGGTGTCAAGAAACGGACAAAGGTAAGAACTCTATAACTTAAACTGCCAGGTGATAAGATTAACGACCCGAAAACAACGGCTTTTTTAAGCAAACAATAACTGCACTACATTACAATAGCTGCTTTTTGCAGTTCGTTCCAGCCGTTTGATTCAAATGTTTTCGTATCCACTTTTGATCACTGTTGAAATCATTTTGAATTGTTCGTTTGCACTGAAGTGTTGTTTTGAATGAGCCGGAATTATTATCGCCTCACCCAATCGCAACATATAATGCTTATTATTAATATTTATTTCGGCTTTACCATCAATTATCTGAATAAATGTATCAAAAGGACAGATTTTTCCTGCCAACTCTTCACCTGCAGCGAGGGAAGAAACAATAACATTACCGGTAGCCTTCTTAATGATTGTTTTACTTAACACGGCATTTGGGACGTACTCTATTGTTGCAACATTTATAAAAATCTTATCTTTTTCGGGTACTGCACGTTCATTGACTTTTTTCATGAGATTATTTTTTCCAACCGGTGAATCAAAAAATGAATTATGGAACAGAATATAGGAGGACTAAAT
>JBDTVE010000051.1:0-64516 GCA_040007355.1 Bacteroidota bacterium
TAGGTTCGGCCTGGCTGCTCAAAATTTAGTGCGGAATTTTCGCCAGAATATTAATTTCGCTGCAATTGCACCTGATCACCTAACCAAAAAGACGCATGCCTGTTACCGCCGCCCACCAGAAAAATATAAAGACTATTCTTAAAGAATTGGAAAGCGAAGGTCTAAACGGGATTTCTGTAGACTGTGTAATATTTGGTTTCGACGAAGACGAACTGAAAGTATTGCTGATAAAATCGGATCTTAAAAACTTTGAAGGCCAATGGTCTTTGCTGGGCGACCTTATAGACAGCAAGGAAACCCTTGACGGGGCGGCCTACCGCGTGCTGAAGGAACGAACTGGAATGGAAGATGTTTACCTGGAACAGGTGAAATCTTTTGGTGAAATTAGCAGACACCCCGCAGCCAGGGTTATTACGGTTGCTTACTGCTCGCTGGTAAATGTGCAGCATTACCAGTTAAAGAATCCAGACAACGAACTGCACTGGCACAATGTGCGGCATATCAAAGAAATGGCATTCGATCACAAACAGATACTGGACGCCTGTTACCAATGGCTGCAGAAAAGAATACAGGAACATCCTCTCGGTTTCAGCCTGTTGCCAAAAAAATTCTCCCTCCGGGAATTACAAAATCTTTATGAAGCTATATTGGGTGTAAGACTGGACCGGCGCAATTTCCGAAAAAAATTCTTTTCCATGGCGCTCCTGGAAGATACCGGCGAATTCGAAGCAGATGTGCCGCACCGGCCCGGCAAACTCTACAAGTTCAATTATGAGAAATACCAACAGAAAGAACGCAAAAAATGGTTTGGTATCGATTTTTAACGCAGCATTACAGTAATATACCGGTCGGCCCATGCCATCTATGGCATGGTGGACTGCGGTCACTATCATGCCCATTGCCTGTTTAGAACAATGCATAAATGAAATATGGTCAGGTACTGGCAGCTGGGAACAATAAAATGATTGATTACGGGCTTTGATGTTGGAATAGGGATGCCGGTGCATCCGGGAATCAGCTATTCCGGTTACCACCCATCAGCAGGTTTTAAACTATTCCGTTGTTACCGGCATGGTTTCACGGGCATAGTTTAATACGTTCAACACAACTTCTGCACGCGGGGCATACAGTTCTGTGGTAAGCTGGTTAACCGAAGTTTCAATGACATTGAATTTTTGCTGTAAAGCCCAATCGCTGGCTAAAGCATCCTTAATTAAAGTAGTCTCGCTCGGGGAAGTTTCTTGATACGCAAATAAGATCAAATCTTCCGGTGTAAAGATTGACATAGGCAAACCATTTTGTCCATTTAAAAATTTTCCAAAGTGTCCAGCTTTGGAACGTCCGTGTTATAAACGGGGCTTAAGATAACTTATTGTGCAGATATTTAGATATTTGAAAGACGGATATTATTCACCGTAAATATACGATTCGATAAAAGTTTAGTTGGCTTCCTTTGCCGGCTCAACGATAAAAAGATCCTCGTTTTCGCGTTTCATTAAATATTTTTCGCGGGCATATTTTTCTATTGTGAAAGCATTGATTTTTAGCTGGTCCAGCTCTTTTTGGGTAGTTGCTATCTGGTGTTCATAGTAATGTTTGCTTTTCTGGAGGTCCAATAATTCATGACGTTGTTTAACACAGGTCACATAAAAATCCCGGTCATCAAAAAACAACATCCACACAACAAAACCAGCCACGGCAAGCAGGTATTTATTTTTTAGCCAGTCTGGTATATGATTAAAAAATTGCATGATATTTTAATGTGGCAGCATAAAGTTAATGATTTTTACTTTTTATATCCTGCACGCGGGGTTTTTCTTTTTCGGGAAGATTGATTGTCCTGGAGGGTCCAAATTCAAAGCGGGCAATAGCGCTGAACCGGGTTTACAAACAGGAGGTTAAAATCTAAGACAAATATGGAATTGGGAAGCCACCCGTGGATGGCTTCCTTAAATTTTATTTTCCAAATTTTATTTTGCCGGCCGGAAATACCGCGGTTTCGCCCAATTGCTCCTCTATTCTTATCAATTGGTTGTATTTGGCAATGCGGTCTGTTCGGGAAGCGCTACCGGTTTTTATCTGACCGCAGTTGAGCGCAACCGCTAAATCGGCAATGGTGGTATCTTCCGTTTCACCGCTTCGGTGGCTCATAATGGTATTGTACCCGTTGTGCTGGGCAAGCGTAACGGCATTAATGGTTTCCGTAAGGGTGCCAATCTGGTTTACTTTTACCAGCAGGGCATTGGCTATGTTTTTGTCGATCCCCTGCTGCAGACGGGTTGTATTGGTTACAAATAAATCATCGCCAACCAGCTGGCATTTACTGCCGATGGTATCTGTCAGTAACTTCCAGCCATCCCAATCGTCTTCGGCCATGCCGTCTTCAATGGAAATGATGGGATATTTGTTTACCCAGCTTGCCCAGTAAGCAACCAGTTCTTCGCTGCTCATTTCTTTTCCGCTGCTTTTATGGAAAACATATTTCTTTTTCTTTCCGTCCCACAATTCGCTGTTGGCAGCATCCATGGCAATGGCAACCTGGCTACCCGTTTTAAATCCTGCGGCCGTAATGGCTTCCAGCACGGTTTCTATCGCTTCTTCGTTGCTTTGTATATTGGGAGCAAAACCACCTTCATCGCCCACATTGGTGCTGAACCCTTTTTTCTTTAATACGCTTTTCAGCGTGTGAAAGATTTCCACCCCCCAGCGCAAGCCTTCGCTAAAACTAGTAGCACCTATTGGCATAATCATAAATTCCTGGAAATCTATTTTATTATCCGCGTGGGCGCCTCCGTTTAAGATATTCATCATGGGTATGGGCAGGGTGCGGGCATTGGTGCCACCGATATAACGATACAGGGGCAGGTTGGCTTCCTGGGCAGCTGATTTGGCAACGGCCATACTAACCGCCAGCAACGCGTTGGCGCCCAATTTTGTTTTGTTTGGTGTACCGTCCAGCTCGATAAGCATTTTATCTACCAGTGCCTGCTCCGCTACATCAAAACCCAGCAATCTTTCGGAAATGGTATCATTTACATTTTTTACGGCCTGTAATACACCCTTTCCGGCATATACTTTATTATCGTTGTCGCGCAGTTCGGCTGCCTCGTGTATGCCGGTGCTGGCCCCGCTGGGCACTGCTGCACGGCCCAAAACGCCTTCGTCTGTAACAACATCCACCTCTACTGTGGGGTTTCCACGGCTGTCTAAAATTTGTCTGGCGTGAACTTCTGAAATGTAACTCATGGTTGTTTATAATTTTTTTGTTTCCCTGATGTAGAAACGCAGCAGCCACCTGCTACGGGTTACAATCGGGTTACAAAGAAACAGTTTTCAGTCTTTGCAGCAAAAAAAGCCTCCTGTTTTCAGTTTAACAAGTTCCTGCTACCGCATCATAAAGGAGGGATGCCGAATGCACGGTGGATACCTTACCGGTCGCCATATGTCTTCGCAAACAGTCCTTTGCCGGATGAAGGAACAGGGAATATAGTCTATCGGAAATACTTATGGTGGGCGGGTTGCAGCCAATGCGGTTGCTAAATGGAATACCGGTCTTGGTGCCTACACCCGCACATATATTTTTTTCCGGTGAAGCATATAGCCTACGCTCCAGCAAAAAAGCATCCAGGTTATTGCAAACAGCAGGGAACCGGTATAGTCCCCGAGCTGGCGGAAAACATGCTGGTACAACCATCCGCCCAATGTTATTTTACCAACCGGAATCAGGTAGAGCAGGGTGGCACCCAGTTCACTCAACAGGTAAATAAACAACGGGTTTTTACCAAATACTTCAAAAAAGAGTGTCCATGCCCGTTTTTGGCGAATTTCAATGATATAGATAATGGCCGCCAGTATAATGCAATCGAGCCCCACGGTATACAATACAAATGAGCCGGTCCATAATTTTTTATTGATGGGTAGAAAGAAATTCCAGCACCAGGCGGTAAACACCAGGAAGACACCGGCCAGCAATAGCTCGGCAAGACCCTCATAGCTATTGCCTTTTTTTTGTATAAACTGGCCCACTATAAAACCAGCAACCACATTTCCAACGGCAGGCAAGGTACCCAGCCATCCCTCAGGGTCAAAAGCGATCCCTTCGCCGTGGTATAAATGAGGGTCCCCCATCAGCCACTTGTCAAATTGTAAACCAATATTGCCGGTCATGGTCAATTCGTTCCCCGGCTGGCCCAGCCCCATAAGCAGCACCCAATAGAATATCATCAGAAAGAGGCTGATGATAGCGGCTGTTTTTGGCCTGCGATAATAAAGCAGGAAAGCAGCAATGCCATAACAAAGCGCAATGCGTTGCAAAACGCCCAATATCCTGGTTTGTGAAATGGGAAACGAAACGATATGGTTGGCCCGGTCTAACCTGAAAAAAGGAAACCAGTACATCAGGAAGCCCAGCAAAAAAATAAGCAGTGTGCGTTTCAGTATTTTCGTTATTACCCTGGCGGGCGACTGGGCGCGCCATTTCGGCATTACAAAACTCATGGCGTTACCCACGGCAAATAAAAAAGAGGGAAAGACCAGGTCTGTAGGGGTAAAGCCATGACAAGCCACATGCTGAAGGGGTGAAAACGTGGTGCGCCATTCCCTGTGGTATTTACAAAAATCATAAAGCAAACTGTAATACCCCTGAACACATCAAGCGCAGTAAACCGCGGAGAAGATAGCATGCCATTTCTTTTGGTAACCGAATGTACTCATTTATTTATCAGGGACAATCCTTGCAAGCCGTAAGTTGGTAGTGGCCGGTATTTTGGCAGGAATGGTTTTCACTGACAGGATCTCTTTACCTTAGGCCACAAATTTTTTTATTATGACCAAAAAATGGTTGCTGGCAATTCCGGTTTTATTGGGCATTGCTTATATGGCGGGGCCCTGTCCGGCTACCCCTGTGTACAACAAAGATATGCCCCAGGTACCCTCCAACCCCACCGCACTTGTTGCCTATATAAAAGCAAACGAAGCCCGGCATAAATTAAAACCCGATAATGAGGCAAGAATTATCTGGGCCGATGATGCTAACAAAAACAAGACCGCTTATTCTATTGTTTACCTGCATGGTTTCTCCGCATCGCAGGCCGAAGGTGACCCTGTTCATAAGGACATTGCGGCATCCTTTGGCTGCAATTTATACCTGTCTCGACTGGCAGAACACGGTATTGACACCACGGAACCCATGATGAATTTAACCGCCGACAATAACTGGGCATCCGTAAAACAGGCCCTGGCCATTGGAAAACAGCTTGGCCAAAAAGTGATCCTGATGGGAACATCTACCGGGGGTACCAACGCATTGCAGCTGGCAGCTGCTTACCCGGATGATGTGGCGGCGCTGGTATTGCTTTCTCCCAATATTGCCATTAATAACGACAAGGCCTACCTGCTCAACAACCATTGGGGGGTACAGCTGGCCGAGCTGGTTACAGGGAATGACCACAATGAATCAGCGGATTCAATCATGCCGCTTTACCGGCAATACTGGTATTACCGGTACCCGTTTAAGGGAACCGCTGCATTGCAGGAAATACTGGAAACCACGATGCTTCCCAAAACATTTGCAAAAGTGAAACAGCCAACCCTGCTCCTGTATTATTATAAAGACAAGGTGCACCAGGACAGCGTGATAAAAGTAAGTGCGCTGTTAAAAATGTTTGATGAACTGGGCACGCCGTCTGCATTAAAACGCAAACAGGCAATGCCCAATACGGGCAGCCATGTATTGGGTTCTTATATTCGATCGCATGATGTGGAAGGCGTGGAAAAACAAATCTTTTCTTTTATGAAAGACATCCTGAAGATGACGCCGGTAAAATAAAACGCTTACCGGCACAAACAACACATAAAAAAAGCCTGTCAATGACGACAGGCTGTTTTTTTTATCAGGGATTACCAGGAGCTATCTTTCCTTTATAAATTTTTTGGTAACCATTTCATCATTCAATAACATCCTCACCAGATAGACGCCCGGTGGCACCGTGGCAATATTAATGTTTATGGTATTATTGCCCGCAGCTAGGCTGATATTCTGCTGCACAATTATTTTTCCATCCACACCGGTCACCTGTACATTGGTTTTATTACTTTGTTGTGTTGAAACCGCCAGTACCAGGGTAGCGCCGATAACCGGGTTTGGCCTTACCTGTACATTGGCACCGGAGCTGGCAATTTTGATTGCCTTGGTATCACTGTATTCGCTTTTTCCGTCTTTGTCTATCCTGCGAATGCGATAGTAATGGATACCGGCCGCAAGATCGGCATGGGTAAAGTTATAGTTGTTTGTACCACTGGCATTGTTGGCGGCCACCGTACCTACGGCAGAAAAGCTTACGCCGTTGAAGGAATGTTCAATCGCGTAGTGGTCTACATTCATTTCATCGCTGGTTTTCCAGTTCAGGAGCGCATTGCTGTTAACAGCCGTAGCGGCAAAGCCAAGCCAAACAGCCGGAAGCAGGGTAGCGGATTTAAGCGTGATCAGGGTAAACACAACGCCATTGTTCAATACAACCCCGGAAAAAGTAATTTTTTTGCCGGAAGCGCCGGTGGCGGTGAAGAAAGTAAGTGTACCGGTTGCAAGATTACCATCGCCGTCGGTATCTATTATTAATGCATAGTTGGCCTTATTGCTGCCGCCTGCCAGGTTACCCAGCCCTGTAGAATCAAAGCTAAGGTTAACGGCTCCTACAGCGCCTGTATTGTACACTTTCCATTTCCTGCCAACAATGGTAGCACCCTGAGCAGCAGGACTTGCTTCTACAAGACTGCTAATAACATGCTGAGCCAATGTACCCGCATCGTTGCCAATTACCAGGAACCGGTTGTCGCCCAATATGGTGCCGGTTGCAAGAACCAGGTTGCCCTTGGCGGATTGGCCAGTGCCATTACCGCTGCCGGAATTTACGCTGTTTGAGATGTTCTGAACCAGGCCCGATGCACTGTCTGTACCGATTCCAAAAACATCATTTTGGTAACCTGCATTCGCCGGCCAGAAAACCGTGGTACCATCTGAAGCGGTATAGCTAACAGGCGCGGTGGTGCTACCTAAAGTGGTGCCGTATTTGAGTGCCAGGTAGGATTCTATTTTATTTTGTGCCAGGGGCGTAAGCGTGGAATCAAGCAGGTAAACGACCTCTGCCACACTACCATCGATGAACTTCCCGCTGGTACTTAAATTAAAGGGCTGGGTATTGCCAGTAATCGTGGAACTGTTATTGTTAGATCCTACCAGCACACCGTTTTTGCGGATGTCCTGTTTGTTGCCATCGGGTGTGTTATTGTTGTCTTTACTAAAAGACCATAATATGGGTTTGCCTACCTCAATGGAATTATTAGGCGTGTATACCGTGTTGGTTGAACTGATGCTGGCCGCTGTTCCGGCAGTCCAGGATATCCTGCCCTGGCTTCTTAATGTAACCCTGATTTCCTTGGGGATAAACGACTGCGTACGTTGCGACTCCAGGAATATATTTTTGTCGTCCTGTGTCAGGCTGTTGAAACGCGCAACTACAAAAGCATGTACGGCGGTATGAACGTCGGTACCGGAAAAACCATTTCTGGCCTGCATAAACTGCCCTTTTGCCGCGGAAAGATCAACAACAGGATTGAAATTGATGTTATCGTTGTCGTTGTTTTTGAAAATCGGTAATGCTCCTGAGGATGCCTGTGCAAGGTTGTCTCCGTTTATACCGCTGTTGGTCCAGAGACCCAGCGGGTCACCATCATCATTATTGATGCTGTTGGCTTTTGCCCATAGCGTAAGATCGCCAAAGGCGGCGCCGGGGATAGGGAAGGATGCTTTTGATTTCACCAGTGTTATTTCATCCAATACAAAATTGTTACCGTTTGTGCTGGCGCTGTTATTGGTAATGGCAAGCTCGGCTGAATTGTTGTTACCGGAGTTCCAAATGAATGAATATTTTTTCCAGCTCACATCGCCCGAAAGTACCGCCTGGGCAGTGGCTGGAGAAAGGATTACCCCATTGATTTTTGCGGTTAATGTGGTTATGGGTGAAGCGGGGTTGCTTCCGTTAAGGTTGGTACCACTGCTTTGATTGCCCATATAAAAACTAAAAATATAGTCGGTATTGGGTGTAACGGATGCATTATTGTACGTGCGCCATACCTGGTCGCCGGCAAAATAAGAACAACCCGAAAGCGTATTGTTCACCATAAAGCGGCCACCCAGCTTACCCGTTCCATCTTGAGAAAAAGCTTCTGTTCCGTTTACAAAGATTCCGTTCTGGCAGGTATAGTTGTTTTTTGAATAAGGGGAATTCGCAAATACCGGTCCACCGCTAAAAGTAATATAATCACTGATGGGCATGGATTCAAAATGCTCGGCAAACGCGGTGTCCGCTGTACAGGTTTTTGTACTGATGACAACCGGCTTGGGTGTCCATGCCGACCAGGCATCGGCCAGGCTGCGTTTAAAGTGAACGCGGTACTGGCCAGTTTGTGTGGCAGTATAGGTATAGCTACTGGCGCCTGGTATGCTAACAAAACCACCGCCGCCATCGTACTGCCATTCATAAGCTGCAAATCCCTGGGTTAGGGCCATCTTGGCGCTGATAGGCGAACCGGTACAAAATGTTGAATTCTGATAATACAAAAGCGGTTGCGCCTTATGGGCAGCATTCCAGTAGCTGCTTACGATATACTTGCTGGACGCATCTTTTTGTGCCCATTGGTAAGACCAGGAAGAATGACCCTGGCTTCCATGATAAGTTGCATATATATTACCACCGTATCTGCTTACACTGTCGCGAAATTGCATTACCTGTTCGGGACCCGGAAAATCATCCAGCCCGCCGAAAGCTACCCAGATGGGTATCTGCAGGAAATTATTTATCGTGGATTGATTAATAAGCCCTTCAATAAACCTTGGGTTCGACGATACAACACTGGCGACACGTTTGGGAAAATAATTCGCAAAGGTTACGGAGCCATAACCACCGGCAGAAAGACCCATGGTAACCAACCTGTCCGGATCAAATCCATTATACTTTTGTAATGTATCCAGTATATTGGTTATATCGCTGAATGCGGGATTGCTGATATCCCATTGTGACGAGTTGTTCATTATCTGCGGAAACAAAAGAAATCCATTCCATTCTCCCTGGTTCATCCGTTGTTCAAAAAGCTGGGCGCCCCAGTACAACTGATCTTGGTTTTCCCTGTTCGCGTTTGCGTTATTGGCAAAACTGGTATGAGCTGCTTCCCCTGCCCCATGGAAGAACAGGATAAGCGGGTACTTGTCGGCGTTATTGGGATCGTAATTATTGGGAAAACGAATCCTGAAGGCCGTACTCCCATACCGGTAGCATTTATAGGTGCTTTGATCGAAACCATGACTGCCAATAGTGTCGGCATTGGAACCTGAGTTGGCTCTGCCGGCTCCATTCTGACTGGGGTCATGCACCCATTTTATCAAAACAGGCGCACCCGTTGGAACAGTCGGGTTGGTGGTAGTGCCAACGGCAGCATCCTTGTTGTATTTATAGCAAGTATCCGAAGGGGTCATAACATTTCCGCCCTGGGAAATAGCAAAAAATCCAATAAACAAGGTTGATAAGGTAAAGAGTAAACGCTGGTACATAAATTGTTTGTTTCTTTTAGATAATTACAGGCAGTAAAACCAGGTAATCCGGAGGATGTGGAGGGGTTAAACCAAAAGGACATGGAATTGAATCAAAAGAACCAGCTTTTAGAGGATATTAATCAAAGTATTAAACAGACTTTTATTGATGGGCCCGTGAATTCGGACCGTTATTTTTTATAAGACTAATAGATATTGGGGAACAAAAAGATGAGCAGATATTGGGTGGATAGTGGGAACAAATAGGTATTGGGGGATATATTGGGAGAGTAAAGCTATAAACAAAAACGAAAGATCAAAAACATTTGCAAAATATTTTGTGGAGTTTATTTGTTAATGAAAGGTTACCCGGTATTGGTTACCCACTAGAAAGGGCATTGATTTTCCGGCTGGCGGAATAAGGTTGCCTTATTCCCTAATTAAGACCGGGAATCGTAAATTCACTATATAAAGCCGTGGGCATCAATGCTATGAAAACATCCTATCTGCCGGTTATTTCACCCCAGTCCTCGCCGGTAAAAGTTTCGAACAAAGACCATAGATAAAAGGACAGCCCCTACATATGGGGCTGTCCTTTTATTTTATTGATGCGCTGAGCGAGACTAGCGTTCCTTTATGAACTTCTTGGTAACCACGCCTTCTTTTAACTGAACCTGTACCAGGTATACGCCGGGGGGCACCATGGCAATATTAATATTTACCAGGTTGATGCCGGCAGCCAGGTTCAGGTTTTGCTGCACGATTATTTTTCCATCAACACCCGTTACCTGCACATTTGTTTTATTAGCCTGCTGTACGGAGACGGAAAGCGCCAGAACAGAACCCGCAACAGGGTTGGGTCTTACCTGCACATTGGCACCGGCGGTGATTATCTTTACCGTTTTTGTGTCGCTGTATTCGCTCTTGCCATCTTTATCGGTTCTGCGTATACGATAGTAGTGAATACCCGGGGCCAGCCCCACATTGGTAAAAGTATAGTTGTTTTCGCCGGTGTTGTTATTGGCGGCTACCGTACCTACGGCGGAAAAGCTTACCCCGTTAAACGAGTGTTCCACCGTATAACGGTCAACATTTATTTCGTCACCGGTTTTCCAGTTCAGCAGGGCGTTTCCGTTTACTGCGTCAGCGGTAAAACCAAGCCAGACAGCTGGCAGTGCGATGTTCAGGTTATTTGTAATAATGGTGAAAACTGATCCGTTGGTAAGTGTAACACCTGAAAAATTTATCTTCTTCCCCGAACCGCTGGTTGCGGTAAAGAAAGATAGGGTGCCATGGTAGGTGGCATCGCCGGAATTGGATATCATCAAAGCATATTTGTTTACGGTTGCCCCACCTGCCTGGTTGTCGAGTCCCGTGGTATCAAAACTAAGGCTTACCGCACCTACAGAACCTGTATTGCTTACTTTCCAGTTGCGGTTTATCCGGGTACTGCCCAGGGCAATTGGATTGACCACGGCACCGGTAATAACCTGTTGTGTCAGCGCACCCGCGTCGTTGCCAATGACCAGGAAACGTTTATCAAGCAAATCATCCGTGGTGGAAAGCACCAGGTTACCTTTTGCCGACTGGCCGGTACCATCGCCGCTGCCGGAGTTTACGCTGTTTGAAATTGTCTGCAGCAATCCTGATAAACTGTCCTTGCCGATTCCAAATACGTCATTCTGGTAGCTTGTATTGCCCGTCCAGAACACCGTTGTTCCGTCTGAAGCCGTATAACTAACAGGGGCAGCCGAATTGCCAAGTGTAGTTCCGTATTTTAATGCCAGGTAAGACTCAACCTGGTTTTGTTTTACCGATGTAACAGCGGAGTCGAGCAGGTACACAACTTCTGCAATTTGGCCGTTGAAGAACTTTCCACCCTGGCCTATGCCAAAAGAGGAACCGTTACCTGTAAAGGAAGATGTATTGTTGCCAGTAGCTATTACTACGCCGTTCTTGCGTATATCCTGTTTATTGCCGCTGGCGGTATTGTTATTGTCTTTACTAAATGACCAGACAATGGGTTTATTTATTTCAATTGAATTATTGGGCGTATTGATCGTATTGGCGAAATTGCTCGTCTGGCTATAATCTGAACCTGCTGTCCAGGTCAACCGCCCGTTGCTGGTCAATACAACTTTTACTACATTATTTGAAGCCTGTGGTTCAGTCAGGATGGTCTTGTCGTCCTGGGTAAGACTGTTAAACTTTGCCACTACATAGGCCGTTACCGCAGTATGCGCTGTTGTACCGGAAAAACCGAGGGGCGCCTGCATGAAACTTCCGTTTGCAGCCGTAAAATTAACAATGGGGTTAAAATTGATATTGTCGGCCGCATTGTTCCTCAATACAGGCAACGCAGAAGCTGTGTATTGTATCAAATTATCTCCGTTCACATCGCTGTTTGTCCACAGGCCTAGCGGCGTACTATCAGTTTTATCGGTAATACTGTTTGCCTTGGTCCATAGCGTTACATTATTAAAGGCAAGACCCGGCATAGGTGGTGTCTTGAATTTTACAAGTGAAATTTCATCCAGTGCAAAGTCATTCCACCGTGAATCAAGTGTATTGTTTACAACGCCAATGTCAGCAATATTATTGGGCGTATTACCCGAGTTCCATATATAACTAAATTTTTTCCAGCTCACATCACCCAGGCTCGTTGTTCTAACGCCGCCGGCCGGTGTAATGGTGGTTCCGTTTATAACGGCAGACAGCACGGCGGGTGGCAGACCGGGAGTGCCGCCGTAATAAAAGTTTTCCTGGTTACCCAAAGAAAAATTCAGGACATAATCTGTAAAAGGTTGTACTGTTACGGCATTGTGCCAAACCTGGTCACCTACCCCGTAAGTACAACCGGCTTTAGAAACGGTGCTGTTTAACATAAAGCGACCGCCCATGCGGCCCGTGGCATCCTGCGTAAAGCTTTCAGATGCATTTGTAAATACGCCGTTCTGGCAATCATAGTTTCCGAGGTAATATGAAGAGTTGCTTCCCGAGCCATCTCCTTTTCTTGCAATATAGGCCACCGGCCCTTCAAAATGTTCGGCATAGGCGGTGTCAACGGTACATTTTTTTGTACTGATAACAACAGGTTTCGGTGTCCAGGCAGACCATTCGGAATTCATGGTTCGTTTAAAATGGACCTGGTAGGTTCCTGCTTGGGTGGCAGTGTATGTATAGCTGGTAGCGCCTCCTATTGTTACATTGTCTTTTTGCCATTCATAGCTATAAAACCCCGGGGTTAGCGCCATTTTTGCGCTGATGGGCATTCCTTCACAGACCTCGTTATTTTGAAAATATAGTAGCGGCTGTGCTTTGTTGGCATTATTCCAGAAACTGCTCAGGACTAAATTACCATGAATATCCGTTTTGTTCCACTGTATCATCCACATAACATGTCCCTGTACGGGGTAATAATCCAGGTAGAGATTGCCGCCGGCATTGGCAAAACTATTGCGGAAAGCAATGATATCACTGGGTGTTGGATTGTTAAGCCCGCCATCCTGACCGCCTGCACCCAGCCATACCGGTAGCTGCAGAAAGCTTGATACACTACCTGCCTGGCCTGAAATATTTTCCGGGCAGGATGTAACTACGGTAGCAATTCGGGTCGGAAAATTTTGAGCATAGTGAATACAGCCAATTCCCCCAGCGGAAAGACCCATTACAATAACACGGTCCGGATCAAGTCCATTGTATTTTGTGAGCGTATCCAATATATTGTTAACGGGAGGAATGGTATGATCAGCATCCCATTCGGCACTACCGGAAAATAACTGGGGAAATAGCAAAAAGCCATTCCATTCGCCCTGGTTCATGCGGGTTTCAAAAGTCTGGGCGCCCCAGAAAAGCTGGTCCTGGTTCTCCCTGTTTATTGTGCTGGTATTATGGCTGGAATTAGGATCAGCGGCTTCGCCTGCACCGTGTAGAAAAATAACCAAAGGGTATTTTTTTGTAGCGTCATAATTATTTGGAAAACGCAGCCGGAAAGAAGTACTGTTAAAACGGTAACTTTTAAAATTGGATTGATCCCAGGGTATACGGCCCGATTTACCTGGTTGATTAGGGTCATGCACCCATTTCTGTATCAAATTATTTACAGCCGTGGGATTGGTGAGCGAACCGACCATCGCTCCGGAATTGTAGATGTTGTCCCCATCGGTGGATGTCATTACATTGTTATTTTGGGCCATTGAGGCAGCCGAAATAAACAGGATTGATAATAGTAAAAGTAAACGCTGATTCATAAACAATTTGTTTCTTTTGAATAATTACAGGAGTAATGCGGAGGATAATCCAAAGGAGTTGGAATTGGAGGAAACCAGCTTTTAGAGGATATTAAAAAAAGGATTAATGTGGCTTTGTCTGCAGGAAATCAGTATTATGGATGGTTCTCACCATTGAAACAGGCTGACTATAGAGATATAAAACTGAATATTGGGATAGTAAAGCTATTAATAAAATTGGATGATCAATTGCTCTTTTCATACAACTTTCCGGGTATCGGTGAAATGTCGGGTCAAAGAGCCAATACCATAAAACAATATAAAAAGCAGTTAATGTTCAAATATCCGGCTCAAAAAGCTCGAGAAATTTGTTCCAGCGCTTTACCGGTACCACAATATTAGAAAAAAAATCGGCTGTCCGGGCATTTTTCTTTCGTTATTTTGTTAGCTTAAACCTGTTGCATGGCCTTCTCTAAAATTGCCGGTATTGGTATGTACCTGCCAAAAAACGTATTTACCAACTCCGATCTGACCCGGTTTATGGATACCAGCGATGGCTGGATACAGGAACGTACCGGAATCCGGGAAAGACGTTATGCAGACCGGACAGGGGAGACCACTACCACCATGGGGGTAGCCGCCGCCGCTACTGCCATTGAACGGGCGGGGATCACCCCCCAGGACATCGATTTTATCGTATTTGCCACGCTTAGTCCCGATTACTATTTTCCCGGTTGCGGGGTATTACTGCAACGAGCCATGAAAATGAAAGAGATAGGTGCTTTGGACATACGTAATCAGTGCAGTGGTTTTGTGTATGCGCTAAGCGTGTCCGACCAATTTATAAAAACCGGGATGTACAAAAATATACTGGTGGTAGGTAGCGAAAAACACTCTTTTGGCCTTGATTTCAGCACGCGTGGCCGAAATGTGTCTGTTATTTTTGGGGATGGCGCCGGCGCCGTGGTACTGCAGCCCACCGATAAAAAGGGCCAGGGCATACTCAGCACCCACCTGCACAGCGATGGAGAAAGCGCCGAAACACTGGCCATGTATAACCCCGGCACCCACGCCAATCACTGGACCAGCCAGCAACTGGCCAGTTTTAACGAGGCGGAGACAGGCGATATGTTTATGAGCACCGCGATGGTGGAGCAGGCGCAGAATTTTCCTCATATGGACGGCCCGGCGGTATTTAAAAAAGCAGTGGTAAAATTTCCAGAAGTTATTATGGAGGCCCTGGCTGCCAATAACCTTCAACCATCCGATATTGATATGTTGATACCCCACCAGGCCAACCTGCGCATCAGCAAGTTTGTACAGCAAAAAATGGGCTTAAGAGACGACCAGGTACACAATAATATCCAGCAATACGGCAACACCACGGCCGCATCTGTACCCATTGCCCTTTGCGAGGCCTGGGAACAGGGCAAGATTAAAGACGGCGACCTGGTTTGCCTGGCCGCTTTTGGCAGTGGTTTTACCTGGGCCAGCGCCCTGTTGAGATGGTAGGTACCGGTGTACATTGGCTCCGGCTAACTCATAGTTTTAAAGACGATGCAAAGAAAATTTATCTTTTTAATAAATCCCGTTTCCGGTACCGCTTCCCGGAAACCATTGCCCGGGCTTATTGCTGCGGCAGCCAAAAAACATGGGGCAACCTATGAGATATTTCCTACTGTTGCCAGCGGCGACTATCATTTCGTAAAACAGAAAATACGGGAAGAAAATTATACAGACATCATTATTTGCGGGGGCGATGGTTCCGTAAATAACGTGGTAAAGGATCTCCGTGAAACCCGGGTGAATTTCGGCATCATACCGTTGGGTTCGGGCAACGGGCTGGCATTTACGGCTCATATCTCAAAACAACCCACCAAAGCACTGGAACTGGTTTTTACCGGCAAACCCTTTTACACAGATGGCTTTTCTATCAATGGCGTTTTTGCCTGTATGCTTTGCGGCTTGGGTTTTGACGCACAGGTAGCGCATGATTTTGCCCGGCAAAAAAAACGCGGTCTGCTCAGTTATGCCCGCCAATCCATAAAAAATTTTTTCTCGGCCCGGCCTTATTCATTTGAAATAGACCTGGACGAAACCAATTTTACCACGGAAGCTTATTTTATTAGTATTGCCAATAGTAACCAGTTTGGAAACCAGGTTACCATTGCACCCAGGGCCAGCCTGCACGACGGATTGCTGGACATTGTGATAGCAAGAAAAATGAATAAGGCGCAGTTGCCCATTTCTTTGTTAAACCAGATTGCCGGGAATAACCCGGTTGCTAACCCGCACGCCTTAAAAAAATCGGGGATAATTTACCTGCAGGCCGACAGGCTTACCATAAAAAACACGGATCATGCGCCCCTGCATATAGACGGGGACCCTGTGCAGACAGCAAATCAGTTTACCATACGCGTTATACCGGATTGTTTTAAACTGATACAAAAAGACCCCTCCGGCATCTTGAAATGAGTAAAATCGGGCATTGAAAATATTGGCCGTTCACCACCCGTTCAGGGGTTGGCCCCGCTGCTGTCTTTGCTTTGCAGAAAGGAAGAAAAAGTGCCGAAGCTTTTTTTATTGTTATCGTTGTCCAGCGCTTCCATGATATTTATTTTCTCCCGCTGGGTAAGGTGAAAATTCAGTGCCGCTTTGGCATCGGCGGTTCTTGCCTCGTACTGGAAGGCGATCCGGTATAGTTTGTTGTCCATTACCTGTCCCATAAGCGCAAACACATTGTCCTGGTTGTATTCCTGCATTTTATACCAGTTGTATTGCAGCAATAACATGGGTTTTGTAACCAGTTCGGAGATATCGGCGGATTCAAAAGGATCATCCCAGCCACCTGCCTTGCGGTCGCGGATTTGCAGCATCACCACACCTGCCGTATGTTGTTTCAGCCAGTCTTTAAACACATCTGTAAAACGCAGGGCGGTTTCGGGGCCGTAATTATCACGAAGCCCGGCATCCATCACATCAATGACCGGGACGGAGGGCAGCCAGACATTCGGCAACACATAAGGAAAGGTGGCATTCATGCGTAATGCAGTAAGCAGTCGCATGTTCATGGGATTCTGCCGGGCAAAGAGGGCTGCAAAATCTACCTCATCGGGGTCGGGTGCGGCGGTGCGGGTACTGTCGTACTGCGGTGTCATTAAAAAGCTCACGGACTGGGTGCTGATGACCAACTTTCGGCCGTCGCGGGTAATTACAGCATTAAAAAGCATCAGCGGGGTTTTGGCGCTGTGCTCGTCTGCCGCAATATCTTTTAGCTGACGGTCCAGTAAATTCCGCGTGTTTTCGCGGAGCTTTTCTTCAAAAGCATAGCCCCGGTCTTTTATATAATAGTAATCGCCGATTTTAAATTTTTGAGCCGGCGCCGCCAGGTCACGGGCCACAAAAGAAGAAAAAGTTGGATTCAGCAGGTCTTTTGAAATATCGTCCACATATTTATGGCTGTAGAGATACAGGTTTTTTCCCTGTGACCGTTCCCGGGCCAGTTCGCGATAATATGCCGCGCCCAGCATACCACCTGATGCGCCGGTGATCAGAAAGGTTTTATCCATCAGCCGGCCGCCGCACAGGCTGTCAAGCCGCTGCAATACGCTCATCGTAAAGGTGGCGCTGCGGGTGCCGCCGCCGCTTACGTTAATGATAAACAGGTAGGGCTTGTCTTCCTTTTGCTTTTTCTTCCAGTTTTCAAGCACCTCTATCATCTGTTGTTTATCGTGTTCAATATGTTGCGGGGTGCACAGCGCTTTCAGACCTTCCCGACTATAGTCGGCCCTTTCTATGTTTTTGGAATAGTTCAATCCATAGGCCTTGTTGGTGGGATCAATTACTTCATATACGTATAGAATATTAAGTACCACCACCAGCAATACAAAAAAAGGCACGCTCCAGCTTTGCAGGAAATAAGAAAACGCTCCGGCCACGGCTACCAGTATCGCAAAAAACAACGTGATGCTGGCGGCCGCCGGTAACTGGAAGATATGGTAGTCAAGAAGAAAGCCCACCGTTATCAGAAAAATAAAGGCAATAAAAATAGAGAGCATGGCGGCAAAATTGTGCCGGCTGAAAACGGTCTCTATGAATATGGAACTGTAGTGGGTTACATCTCGCACCGGTCTTACGGTAAAAGGTGTATTGAGATAAGAACTAACTTTTATTAAACGGCTTCCGCCGCTGGTAAGCGCTATCTGGGGCTGGAAAGATGTTTTAAATTCCGAAGGCTTATTGATCACCGTGACCATGCGTTGCGTAATACTCCGGTCTGCCCGGAAAAAATAAAGAAACGAAATGACGAGAATCAATATAAATCCCAGCATAAAACCAGCAATCAGCAGAAATACCTGCCAGTTGGAACTCAACTCCCGGTATTTGTTGAAGTAAATGACTTCCCCAAAATAGAAAAGCAGGAAAAGCAGCGGGACAATGCTATTGTTAATGCAATACTTTAAAAATGGGTTGGTAGTGGTGGCCAGGAATTTAAAATGGCGGCAGAATAATATAAAAGTGGTGATGTTCCAACTCATGATAAATATGCCGGCAGAAAGGCCAACAATGGCCGCGCTGAGTGCGTTTACCTGTGTCAGGTATTCGGGAGCCAGGTAAAGTGAGTTTACGCCATAAGCCTTCATAAAACCGCCGCCCACAGCAGTAAACAAAATAAACCAGAAGACCAGTAAAACCTGAAACTTTTTGAAATGAAGCAATAAAAGCTGCACAGGAAAGGAATAGAATATGGCCTGAACAGAATGCTTCATGATAGATCAATAAAAAGTAAAGTACAAAAATTTGCCCGGAAATGAAAGCTTCAAACGGGTAACACTTAACCCCCGACCGGAAATTTAACGCCTGTTTCAGACCGGCGGCCCCTTACGATATAAAGCATCCATACCATTAACAGCAAATAGCTCATGCCGGTAACCTGGTGCAATTGTGCCAGCCATTGGAACAAGCCCCAGTGGTTGGGGATAAGAAACGGGCTGCTGATAACCACCATGATACCCAGTACTGCCTGTAACAAAATCAGAATAAGCGGTAACCATTTTGTTTTTCTGTATGCTGCCGTAGGAGCATAAATTCTACCCGCCTGCAGGGTCCAGGCAATGGTTATTATTACCAGCAGGTAGGCCAATCCACGGTGTATAAAATGTACAGTGATTTTATTTTCAACCAACCTGAGGGCCGGCGAAAGCAATTGCGGGGGCAGCCAGCTTCCATTAATGGTGGGCCAGGTAGGCGCTGCGGCAGCAGCCCTGTGACCGGCCATCAGCGCACCATAAATAAGCTGAAAGAAAAGGATGACCAGGATAATCCAGGTATATCGGCGTACAACACCGTTGCGGTTTACCTGTTTACCGGGCACAGACAAAGCCAATGCAAACCACCAGGCATAACAAATAAGCACCAGCGCAAAAATAAAATGAAGGGCCAGTTTTAATGGTTTCACATAAACCATATCGTCCGTTAGACCGCTCCTGACCATTATCCAGCCAATAGCACCTTGCAGGGCACCCAGCAGAAATAATATCAGCAGGGGTCTTATCATGGCCGGCTGCAGGTATTTCTTTGCCAGCAGGTACACAAAACCTATGATGAACACCACGCCAATTAACCTTGCCCAGAAACGGTGCAGCCATTCCCAAAAAAAAATAAATTTGAAATGGTGAATGGTAAAATCTGAATTCAGGAACTGGTATTGCGGGGTTTGTTTGTACTTGTCAAACGCATCCGCCCATTGCTGGTGGTTTAACGGCGGTAGGGCGCCCGTAACCACATTCCATTCTGTGATGGAAAGTCCTGAACCCGTTAACCGGGTAATGCCGCCCAATATTACCTGCACCAGTAGCATGGCAACGCCAATGTATATCCAGGTGGCAACCGCTTTTTGCCCCTTTGGAAAAGGATCTGTCATAGCGGCGCAAAGGTAAGGCAGGAGGATAAACGGAAAAAGCGTTTATATCAAACGGTCTGCAGGCATCGGAATCAATAAAAAAAAGCGCCGTACCGAATGGTTGATTTTGTGATTTTTAGAAACCGACAGGGAAAAATGATACAGCCAGTAGCGTCATAGGCCATCATTACGATAAATTCTTTACTGCGATACTCTTTTGCCAACGGGGCGCCAGGGCGTATTTTGATCCCGCAACCAGGTTAATGCGGCAATTTATTTTGCAGATAACCATATACCCAGGTGCCGGCTATGGCACTAAATAAGGTTACTGTTATTACCGTGGCACCGGTACCAATTTGTGCAAACAGCGGCCCGGGACATGCCCCGGTAAGCGCCCATCCAAAACCAAACAACAAGCCGCCATATACCTGGCCCCGGCTGAATTTTTTTTGGGGGAGTATGATGTCTTCGCCCGAGATGGTTTTGACCCTGAATTTTTTTATAAGCCAGACGGACAAGATGCCTGTTACTACGGCAGAACCTATTACGCCATACATATGAAAACTTTGCAGCCGAAACATTTCCTGTATCCGGAACCATGAGATGACCTCCGATTTAACCAGCAAAATTCCAAACAGCAACCCCGTTGCCAGGTATTTTAAGTTTGATAAAACGGTTCCGGGCAGCGAAGAGGAATTGATGCCGGCCTCATCCAGCGAGCGCACCTCAAAATCAAAGTTTTCATCCGGGGTTTTTTGAAAGGCGGGTATACCATCGGCTGTTTGCATGCATCGGTTTTTATAAACGAAGAATAAAAGGTAAAATCAAATTGGCCATTATAAATCCCCCCGCCATAAAACAACAGGTGGCTACCAGGGATGGCCATTGCAGGTTGGAAAGCCCCATGATGGAATGCCCCGAAGTGCAACCGCCCGCATATCTTGTACCAAAGCCTACCAGGAATCCCCCGGCAACCATCAAAATAAACCCACGAAGCGTAAATAATGAATGCCAGTTGAAAAGTTCGACGGGAACCAGATTGTGATAGTCGTGTAGGCCATATCCCTGCAGTTCTTCTGCCAGGGCCGGACTTAACGCAACCGCCTGCTCATTGTTTAACAGGGATGCGGCTATCAGTCCACCCAGTAAAATACCTGCCGCAAAAAACAGGTTCCAGGCTTCTTTTCGCCAGTTATAATTAAAAAAGGGAATTTTTGCCGGGATGCAGGCTGCACAGATATGACGCAGCGAGGAAGAAATGCCAAATGTTTTATTGCCCGAAATCAGCAGTAAAGGAACCACCAGGCCTATCAGCGGCCCGGCAATATACCAGGGCCAGGGTTGTTTTAACCAAGCCATTACATTCATATACATATATTATCTACAAAGTTGAAAAATAAAATCAATAAACGCCGAACTTTCCTCCGGGCGGAGCCTGCTAAGAATAATGGCCCGCTTTTACCCGGTAAACACCCTGCGGCCATTTGTTGCCCCGCAATTAACGGGCAGTGCACTACGGGAAAATGAGGGGATAAAAAAATATACAAAATAAATAACGCTATATTATTTTTGAACAAAGAAACAGGCTTGTTAAAAATTTCATTCCAGGATGTTTTGCAGGAAGCAGGATGCGACGAAGCGGGTCGGGGCTGTTATGCAGGACCGGTATTTGCCGCCGCGGTTATTCTACCACCCGATTTTTTTCATCCCCTGCTAAATGATTCCAAACAATTGAGTGCGGAGGAACGGTATGAACTACGCCCGCTTATTGAAGAAAAAGCCCTTGATTGTGCAGTTGGCATTGTACACGAGGAAGAAATAGACCAGATAAATATCCTATGGGCCTCTGTAAAAGCCATGCACCTGGCATTGAATCAATTAAAAAAAATGAGGCCGCAGTTATTACTTATCGACGGCAACCGGTTTAAAAAATACAAACGAATCCCGCATCGCTGTATTGTTAAAGGTGATGAAACCTACGCGTCCATTGCCGCCGCTAGCATACTGGCCAAAACCTATCGCGACGACCATATGGTGCAACTGCATGAATCGTTTCCGCATTACCAGTGGAATAGCAATAAAGGATATGGCACAGCAGTACACCGCAGGGCTATAGAAGAACATGGGCTTTGCATTCATCACCGTAAAAGTTTTAATATCATGCCGGACCAGGCCCACCGGCAGGCCAGCCTTTTGTAAATATGACAATGAAATGCGTGTCCGGGAATCAATCCTCGCGGCTCCCCTTCTCCCCTACAAACCAGTGCTCTTTATTTTTAAACAACACGTTGAAAGTTGTCAATGAGCCATAGATACGGGTTATATACTGCTGCAGGTTTACCTTGTCCTCATCGCTCAATATTTTATGCGCGTTTACCTGTTGCTCCAGCACCCGCAGCCTGTCGCGCAACATCACAATTTTATGAAAGAAGACATCGATGGGAATTTCTTTCGGCTTTTGTGTTTTGTCTGCCGGCTGCAGCAGCATCATGCCATTGGCCCATTTATCGCCCAACGGAACCAATTCCGTGGTATCGCTCCATTGCCGCAGGATCTTTAGCAAAGATTTTTCTACCGCAGAAACGGTCTCTACTTCCACGGTTACATTTTCCGGAATGATTTCATCCAGGTTATGATCCGTTTTGTCGATTTCTTTTATACCGTGGTTGATAAAGGAAATCAGGTAGCTGGCATATTTAACGCCCACCACTACACCCGGCCCAAACTGGGTATGCTGTAAACGGGTTCCGATGCCCAATGTTAGTTGCTGTTCTTCCATAAAATTATTTTTCAATAGTTAATTGCTTTTGCTGAAAATCTCCATGCCGGCAGAAAAGCATGGCTATCGCAGGCCGTTCACTGTTACTATTCCTTCACAAATTCATAAGGGGTTATATTCTACAAAATCCGCCACCTTAACAGTAACGCCCGTAACATTTTTGTTCTGCACTGTAAAAGGAAAAACGGCTTCACCAAAGATAGGATCAGAAAACACGGCATAAAAGCGGTTGCCGCCCACTGCCGTTTGATCCTGTGCCGCGGCCAGCGTGGCGAGCAAGAGCAAAAAAGCGGGGACACCAATTATTTTTTTCATAGCGGAGATGATTATCTGTTAATGACCATGGGCGATCTGGATTTTTCTGCGATAGTGGCGGTTTGGCGTCCGTCATCAGGCCCCTCGGTTATTAAAAACCTTTTTTTCGTTCATATTCCTGCCAGGCTAGTTTTATGTATTCTGCAAACTCGTAATCAGTAGCGGTGCTGGTGAAATCAAGCGAGGGCCGGTATTTTTTCATAAAATCCTCCTGCTCCGGGCCCAACAGTTTGGTGATCTTCCTTACCAGCGCGCGGGTAAAGCGATGGTCAATAAATTTATCCTGCTCCTCCTGTATCAGTCGTTGCTGGAAATGTGCCATGCGCCGGTTTTTCCTGAAGTTGAACATATTGATAAAAGCGTCCAGGTCAATGCCAACACCAAAAGCACCCGAACTGGGGTTGGATAACGAAATGCCCGGTTTGTGAAAATCGAACGCCTTGGCGTAATCAAGCCGGTTTTGTATGGAATCGCGTTTATAATTCCTGGGCATCACTTTTACCTCCTTCAGTTCGGTAACCGGAACGTGCAGGGCTATATCGAACCCGTTATACTGGTTGATGGCGGCTACTGCAAACCGGGGCGTGGGCTTGTTAAGATAGGAAAACCAGATTGAATCTTTTTCCTCTACCAGTATGGTGTAAAAGCCGGAAGAATCCGTAGTAGTACCGGTGCCGGAGGTGCTCAGTACGCTCACCGAGGGAAGCGGTTGTGTGCGGCTGATATCATAAACTCTTCCTTTTATGATTAGCTGGGCATTTAATTGCGTGCACAGCAATGATAGAATTAATAGTTGCAGAAAGAATAAAATATGTTTCCGTGTGCGCTTCAACTATCTTTTTTTGGATGTGATATTAAGACACATTCATTTACTATTGGGGTCTGCATTTGCTTTTAACGATGATTTTGCAGTTTGCACCGTTTTTTCAATGACCGCGGGGTAATGGGCATGTTCCAGCACATGAATTTTTGCGGCCAGTGATGCGGGGCTCTCCTTCTCATCGAGCAGACAACGGGCCTGGAAGATAATATTACCATGGTCATACCATTCATCTACATAATGTATGGTGATACCGCTTTCTTTTTCACCGGCGGCAATAACGGCCTCGTGTACAAAATTGCCGTACATGCCCTTACCCCCATATTTGGGCAGCAGGGCAGGGTGAATATTAATAATCCGGTTGGGAAAGGCCGCAATCAGCCGCGATGGAATCTTCCATAAAAAGCCTGCCAGCACAATAAAATGGATGCCCTGCGCCTGCAACTCATCCGTATACGCATCGCCCTTAGAAAACCGCTCTTTTTCAATCAGCAGGAGGGGTATCTTTTCAAGTTCAGCTATGACGGTAACGCCGGCACCCGGCTTATTACAGACAAGAAGAGCAATTTTTATACCCGGGTTAAACCTGAAATGATTAATCATCTGTTGGGCGTTGGTACCGGCACCGGACGCAAAAATCGCCAGTTGTATCATTTTCCAAAACTAGTGGAAAAAAGGATTGCTGAATATCACCGTGGTTTTGGTTAATTATAACCGGTTGCCGCCAATACAATCCTGGTATGAAAATCATCTCTCCTCATCCCAAAATCAACGGTTCATTAAGGAGCAAACCTATGTTAAAAACTGCGGTTACTAACATCCAGTAGTCTGTTATAAAACTACTGACAAATTCATGACATAGATCAAATGAACATTTGCAAAATCGCTTGAAACCCACGCCAGTAGCGGAAAAAAAAATTTTTCAGATGTTGGGTTTTTCTTAGAATCCTGACTTATTTTTGCACTCGGTTAGATACATTTTTCCACATAATTACCTGATATCAAGAGCTTATGATTTATCATAGACCAACCGCAAAAAAAATACTTCTTCATGCCCTCTTTTTACTTTTTTTAATTTCAGGTTTTACTGTATCGGCCCAACAAGACATTGCTGCTGGTAAGGCGCTCTTTTCCAATAATTGTGCTGCCTGTCACAACCCTATTAAAGATGGCGTTGGCCCTGCCTTACAGGGTGTTACGCAACGGGTACCCGATAAAGCCCTCCTGCATGCCTGGATCAAGAATAACCAGGCGGTACTGGCCAGCGGTAACACTTATTTTACAAATTTGTATAACCAGCATGGCAAAACAGCCATGAACCTGTTTACCAGTCTCACGGATGCCGAAATTGACAATATCCTGGGCTATGTGGAGACTTATAAGGCGCCTGCCGCGCCAAAAAATGAGGACGGCGGCAATAAACAAACCGACAACGACAACTCATTATTATACGGCATCCTCACCCTTATCCTGGCGGTTATTACGCTTATCTTATTACAGGTTAACAGTAATCTTAAGAAATTATCAGATGACAAGGAAGGGGTACCAGCCGCCGAGCCGGTGCCTTTTTATCGCAATAAAGCCTATATAGCCACTTTTGCGGTGGTATTGTTTATCATTGGTGGCTATTATCTTGTACAGGCTGCCATTGGGCTCGACAGGAATAAAGGCTATGAGCCGGAACAGCCCATTTATTATTCTCATAAGGTGCATGCGGGTGTTAACCAGATAAGTTGTTTGTACTGTCATGGCGGTGCCTACGAAGGTAGACATGCCAACGTACCCTCCGTGAACGTTTGTATGAACTGCCATATGTCTATCAATGAATATGGCGCTAACAGCGAAAAACTATTCCGTGAAGATGGTACCGAAGTAAACGGTACCGCCGAAATCCAGAAGATATATGCCGCTGCGGGATGGGATCCGAAGCTAAAAAAATATACGGGCAAGGAAAAGCCCATAGAATGGATAAAGATTCACAATCTGCCCGACCATGTTTATTTCAATCACTCACAACATACCCGGGCGGGCAAAGTGCAATGCCAGACCTGCCATGGCCCCATACAGGAAATGCCCGAAGTAAAACAATTTGCAGACCTCAGCATGGGCTGGTGTATCAATTGTCACCGCGAAAGCAAGGTTGATTTTTACAATGCAGCGACCGGTGAAGGAAACAAATTCTACAGCATTTACGAGCGTTTTCACAATGATTTAAAAAATAAGAAAGTAGATAGCGTAACCGTGGAAATGATAGGTGGAACGGAGTGTCAGAAATGCCACTATTAAAATACCGCCTGGCAGGGCCCGGCGTAGCGGTAAGACCAGCTTGCATACTGAAATTAGCATTTCAATACATTATCGAACAATCACATTATGAGCAAAAAGTACTGGCAAAATTTCGGTGAGTTAAACAACTCGGAAGCTTTTCAGAAAAATGCCAAGGATGAATTCCGGGAAGCACTGCCGTTTGAAGAACTGGGCGATGCCACCACTCCACGCAGGGATTTTTTAAAATATGTAGGATTTAGTACAGCCGCTGCTGCCATTGCCGCCGGTTGCGAGGTGCCGTTTAAAAAGGTTATCCCCTATGTAAATAAACCGGCAGACATGATTCCCGGGGTGTCTGACTATTATGCCACTACCTATGTTTCAGGAAGCGATGTGGTGCCAATAGTTGCCAAAGTAAGAGATGGTAGACCTATCAAACTGGAAGGGAATGAATTGTCATCCATTACCAAAGGAGGCACTTCCGCCCGTGTACAGGCCTCCGTACTGGATTTGTATGATACCGCCCGTCTGCGCTACCCGCTGGCAAACGGCAAGGAAGTAAGTTCAATGGAGGCTTTTGATAAGATGGCGGGTGATGCCATCAGGGGTACTGCCGTAGTACTGCTTTCCCCTACCATTTCTTCTCCCACAACCAAAAAAATCATTGGCGAATTTTTAGCAAAATATCCGGGCGGCCGCCATGTGCAATACGATGGTATTTCTTATAGCGCTTTGCTGGAAGCCAACGACGCCTCTTATGGCAAAAAATTTATTCCATCCTACCAGTTTGAAAAGGCTAAGGTGCTGGTAAGCCTGTCGGCCGATTTCCTGGGATCCTGGGTGAACCCGGTGGAATTCCAGCGGAATTACAGCTCGCTCCGCAAGATCAATGAGAAAAATCCCGAAATGAGCAAGCACTACCAGTTTGAAAGCTTGATTACCATGACGGGCGCCAACGCAGACGAAAGGTTTACCCACAAACCTTCAGAAGCAGCTGCGGTTGCAACCGGGCTGTTGAATGCTTTGAACGGCCAGACCGTGACCGGCGTAAGCGCTTCGGTAAAAAAAGGAATTGAAAAAGCGGCAAAAGACCTGCTGGCCAATAAAGGCGCCGGCCTGGTGGTGAGCGGCAGCAATAATAAAAATGTACATATCATAGTAAATGCCATCAACGAGGCCATCGGGGCCAATGGCACTACCATTAACTGGTCGGCTCCCCTGCTCACCAAACAGGGCATCGACAGTGATATGGCGACCCTGGTGGCAGATATGGACGGCGGCAGAATAACCAGTTTGCTGATCTGCGATGCCAACCCCGTGTATGATTATTTTGATGCGGCTAAATTCAAAGCCGCGCTTGGAAAAGTAAAAACAACGATATCTTTTAACGACCGTCTGGATGAAACCACGCTGTTGTGTAAATATGTGTTGCCCGCCAGCCATTTCCTTGAAAGCTGGGGCGATGCCGAGATGAAACCCGGTTTTTTCAGCATGATGCAACCCACCATCAACCCTTTGTTTAAGACCCGCCAGTTGCAGGATACCCTGCTGAAATGGTCTGATAATACAATGTCTTATCACGATTATTTCAAGGATTACTGGTCAAAAACGCTGGGAAGCGAGGAAGGCTATGAGAAGGCGTTGATGAACGGCGTATCTGAGACCACCGGTAATGCTACGGCCATGGCCACTTTCAACGGTGCCAGAACAGCAGAAGCAACGGCTGCCCTGGGCAGTGCCAGGAAAGGGGGCAAATACGAACTGGTTTTATACCAGAAACCGGTGCTGGGAGATGGCCGCCAGGCCAACAATCCCTGGTTGCTGGAAACACCCGACCCCATTACAAGGGCTACCTGGGACAATTATGTAATTATTTCCCCCGCACTTGGCAAAGAATTGCTGGATATAGACATCAGCGATAGTAAACAAGCTAACACATTTGAAGTACACCCCGATAAACCCGTGCTGAAAATAAAGGCAGGCAATAACGAAGTATTGCTCCCCGTGCTGATTATTCCGGGTATGGAACCCAATACCATTGCCATGGCGGTAGGGTATGGAAGAAACGCGCAATCGGGCCGTGCCACGGTGGGTGCGGGAAAGAACGTATACCAGTTTGCCGCGGGCGGCGATTGGAATATTACCGATGTGTCTATTGAGGTAACCGGTGACAGCTATAAAGTGGCACAGGGTCAAACCCATAGTTCTTATGAAGGCCGTGTGGAAGTGGTAAAGGAAATGAAACTGGAGGATTTTAAAAACCATCCCCTGGAAATACTGGAAGAAAGAAACAAGGAATTGCTTCCTTTTGGCGGTCTGGAAAATTTTACCAAGGAAGGAACCATTTATCCTTATTTCGATAAGCCCGGCATTAAATGGGGCATGAGCATAGACCTGAACAGTTGTTTTGGATGCGGCGCATGTGTGGTGGCCTGCACGGCGGAAAACAATGTAGCCGTGGTAGGAAAAGGCGAGGTAATGCGTTTTCATGATATGGCCTGGTTGCGTATCGACCGTTATTTCAGTGGCAATCCTGCTGACCCGGACACCATCCAGACTATCTTTCAACCCATGCTTTGCCAGCATTGCGACAATGCGCCCTGCGAGAACGTTTGCCCGGTGTCTGCCACCAACCACAGCAGTGAAGGGTTGAACCAGATGGCGTATAACCGTTGCGTGGGAACAAGGTATTGCGCCAATAACTGCCCTTATAAAGTTCGGCGGTTTAACTGGGCCGATTATACCGGCACCGACAGCTTCCCCAATAACCAGGACCAGCAGATGGTAGGGCATTTGAGCGATGCGGTACACATGATGAACGATGACCTGACCCGTATGGTAATAAACCCGGATGTAGTGGTAAGAAGCCGCGGCGTAATGGAAAAATGTTCCTTCTGCGTACAGCGTTTGCAGGATGGAAAATTAAAAGCGAAAAAAGAAAACCGCACCCTTACAGACAGTGATGTAAAAACCGCCTGCCAGCAGGCCTGCGCGGCAGATTCCATTGTGTTTGGCAATGTAAATAATAAAGACAGTGAGATAAGCACCGTGCGCCGTGAAAATCAGGGTCGGTTGTTTTATTCGCTGGAGCAGCTGCATGTGTTGCCCAATGTTAATTACCTCGCCAAAATCCGCAATACTGACCTGCTTACAGGTGTACCGGAAGAACACCGGGAAGAAGCGCCGGGAGCAGAAAAAGCGGCCGAAAAAAAGCCGGCCTAAGAAGACGTAAACAGCAAGAAAAGTAAACAGGCAATAGATAAAAGTTCAAGTTTGAAAACGTTTAAAAGCTAAAGCTGCGCCGGAAGAAAGGGCGCCAGTAGCTCAAAGCTCAACTAATATGTCATTACTCAGATACGAATCCCAGGCACGCGAACCATTGGTAACAGGAACGAAAACCTATCACCAGGTAACAGAAGATATTGTACGGCCGATAGAAATGAAGCCCAGCCGTTTGTGGTATATCGGGTTCTTTGTATCCGTTGCTTTCCTGTGCTTTGGTATTTTTTCCGTTACCATGGAAGTAATGTACGGTGTGGGGCAGTGGAACCTGAATAAGACCGTGGGCTGGGGCTGGGATATCACTAATTTCGTTTGGTGGATAGGTATCGGACATGCAGGTACATTGATTTCCGCGATCTTATTATTATTCCGTCAGGGCTGGAGAACAGGCGTAAACCGGGCGGCGGAAGCCATGACCATCTTTGCAGTAATCTGCGCCGGCCAGTTCCCGATCTGGCATATGGGCCGCGTATGGATGGCCTTCTTTGTAATGCCTTATCCCAATACCAGGGGCCCGCTCTGGGTAAACTTTAACTCCCCGCTGCTTTGGGACGTATTTGCGATATCAACTTATTTTACTGTATCCTTACTATTCTGGTATGCAGGCCTGTTGCCGGATTTGGCCACCGTACGCGACCGTGCCAAATTAAAATGGAGAAAATTTATGTACGGGATGCTCAGCTTTGGATGGACGGGTTCCACCAAACACTGGCAGCGTCATGAATCCTTATCCCTGGTACTGGCCGGTTTGGCCACCCCCCTGGTATTGTCCGTGCATACCATTGTATCATTCGATTTTGCGACCTCAGTAATACCAGGCTGGCATACCACCATCTTTCCACCTTATTTTGTGGCCGGTGCAGTGTTCTCCGGTTTTGCCATGGTGCAAACCCTCTTGCTGGTGACCAGAAAAGTCTTAAAGTTGGAAGGCTATATTACCCTGGAGCACATTGAAGTAATGAATAAAGTAATTGTGCTTACCGGTTCCATTGTGGGCATCGCCTATATCACCGAATTGTTCATGAGTTGGTATGGCCAGAACCCCTATGAATTTGCCGCCTTCAGGAATCGCTGGGATTTGTCTACACCCTATGCCTGGGCCTATTATATCATGATGAGCTGCAACGTACTCTGCCCGCAGTTTTTCTGGTTTAAAAAATTGCGCCGCAACTTGTTGTTCACTTTCTTTATGAGTATACTGGTAAACGTAGGGATGTGGTTTGAACGTTTTGTGATTATTGTTACCTCCATTTACCGTGATTACCTGCCCAGCAGCTGGACTACGTATTATGCACCCAGCATTTTTGAGGTAGGATTTTACCTGGGAACATTTGGATTGTTTTTTACCTGCTATTTCCTGTTTTCTAAATTCTTCCCGGTAATTGCACTGGCCGAAATCAAGCATATACTGAAGAAGAATGGGGAAAGTTTTAAAGATAATATGACTGAAATAGATGCACAACCGGTACTGGAATTTGTACATGAACATGCACATGATCACGGCGGGTAAAACGGCAGAAAAATGTCAATGGAAATCGTTCAAAGAGGAAGTGTTAAGTGCTAAAAGCTAAAAGCTTAAAATATGAGTGTAAAAAAATTTGTTGTAGGTTGTTTTGATGAAGAATCGGCATTGTTTTCCGCTGTGAAAAATGTTCGTAAAAGCGGGTACAAGATCCATGATGTGTATACGCCTTTTCCCATTCACGGGCTCGACAAGGTAATGGGCCTGCGCGATACCAGCCTGCATACCGTTGGCTTTATCTATGGCATTACCGGTACCGCAACAGCCCTCGGATTTATCAGCTGGATATTTACGGAGAGTTGGCCTTTGAATATAGGCGGTAAACCGCATTTTTCATTACCAGCCTGGATACCCATTATGTTTGAGCTCACCGTTTTGTTTTCGGCGGTAGGGATGGTGATTACCTTCTGTTATCTCTGCCAACTGGCGCCATTTGTAAAAAAACATCATTTTCACCCGCGGGCAACAGACGATCTTTTTGTGATGGTGATAGAACCCACCATGAAAACAAATGAAACCGAAGTGCTGGACTATTTGCAAAAACTGGGAGCGGTGGAGACTAATGTGCAGGAAGCGGAAACGGGCTGGTGGCTTGGCCGGTACGACCGGGACAAAATTCCCTTCGAGGTAAGGGAAGCAAACGTATAGTAAAATTTGAAACGATTTTTTATTTCAATACAGATGAAGAAATTATCCATCATAGCAATTGTAATAGCGGGCGTACTTATGGCAGAAAGCTGCAGCGATATACAACGTAAGCCCAAAAGGGTTTACATGCCGGATATGCGATACAGCGTGGCATATGAAACTTATGCGGACCATAGCCGCCTAAATGATTCCGGTGTTTTTTACAATGCAAAGCCTGTACCCGGTACCATGAAGAGAGGAGAAGAGGTTGCCTACCACTACGACATGCTGGCCGATACAACGGGGTCTTATAACACCTCGTCAAACCTCAAAAACCCCTTGCCACCCATGGACAAAGCCACGTCCACCGAAGCCGAAAGGATCTACCTGGTAAATTGCGGTATTTGTCATGGCAAGGATTTAAAAGGAGATGGCCCCCTGCATACCCGGAGTGATGGCACTGATGGCCCTTTTACTTCCGCACCGGCTAATTTTGCCGACCCTGCAGCGGGAGGCGGTAAATATTATGCTATGTCGGAAGGAACCATGTTCCATTCTATCACTTATGGCAAAAATACGATGGGCAGTTATGCATCACAGGTAACACCCAAACAACGCTGGATGATTATCAGCTATATTAAATCAAAACAGGTGGCGAAACCGGCGGAAGCAACCGCGGTAGCGCCGGCCGGTAAAGATTCAGCAGCAGCAAAGAAATAAATGGATTGGTATATTAAGATTGAACGATTATAAATTTATTGCGCATGTCGTCATTTAAAGAACAATTTGAGATTCCTTCAAAGTACAGAATATGGTCCATGATACTAATGGGTATAGGTGTTATATCGGTGCTGGCAGGCTATTTTATTTATGGTACGGGAGATGAACAGCACCAGGCCAGGTTTTGGGGAGCTATGTTGCAGAACAGCCTTTATTTTCTTTTAACGGTCAACGCCTGTATGTTCTTTATCTGCGCCACCACACTGGGTATGGGCGCATTTCAGATGACCTTTCGCCGGGTAACAGAAGCCATCTCGGTAGCGGTTATTCCGCTGGGTATTATCGCGCTGGTTGTTTTGCTTGCCATCATTTTTGGCAATCACCATATTATCTATCCCTGGCTAACGCCGGCAGGCGATAAGATGCTGTCGGGCAAAAGTCCTTTCCTGAATGTAAATTTTTTCGTGATATGGACCATCCTGGCCATCGGGTTGTGGATATTCCTGGGCTATAAAATGAGAACCCTTTCACGCTCGGTGGATGAAAACCCCCTGCCCAGTGTGGAAAGCAGGAAAATTTATATATTTAAAAATACGGTTTGGTCGGCGCTTTTTCTGGTATGGTTTGCATTAACGGTTGCCTCCACCATTCCCTGGTTATGGCTGATGAGTATTGATGCACACTGGTATTCCACCATGTATAGCTGGTATACTTTTGCCAGCACCTTTGTGGCCGGGTTGGCGCTGATCACCATCTTTGTAATCTATCTTAAAAACCAGGGTTACCTTGAACTGGTGAACGAGGAGCATTTGCATGACCTCGGTAAGTTTATATTTGCCTTCTCCATATTTTGGACCTATTTATGGTTTGCCCAGTACATGCTGATATGGTACAGTAACCAGCCGGAAGAAACCATCTATTTTATAGACAGGATTGGCAACCGGGTGCATGGCAGCGAGTTCAAGGGACTTTTCTTCCTGAACCTGATCATTAATTTCATTGCCCCCATCCTGATACTAATGCGCCGGGGTTCCAAAAGAAATTATACAACCATGACGTTTATGGCCATCCTGATTTTGGTGGGCCATTGGCTTGATTTTTACCAGATGGTATTCCCGGCACTAACCAAGGATGCAGCCGGTCGTACGCATTTAACTATGAATATCTTTGACATTGGCGTTGCCGCCGGGTTTGTTGGCCTTATCATGTTTGCCACGGCCCGGGCCTTAACAAAGGCGCCGATGATGGCCAGAAACCATCCGTTTTTTAAAGAAAGTATCATTCATCATACATAAGTATTAAACAAAAGATTGGCGGGGACTATTATTTTAAAACTTTGTATAAATCATTAAGCGGTTATGTCTTTAACAACCATTTTTATATTGACGATTTTGTTACTGGGTTTCGTGATAACATTCCAGATAGCAAAAGCAAGTGAGTATGTGGGTATCCTGAAAGGGGAAAAGAAAACAGTCGAACAAAATAACCGCATCAATGCATTTTTACTCATCCTGTTTCTGGTGGGCGGCCTCATAGGCGTTTACTGGTGCCATGAGTTGTTTAAAGGGAAGCTTCTGGGTGAAGCTGCGTCTGACCACGGGCAGAAGATCGATAAAATGCTGCTAATAACCACTTATATTACAGGCGCCGTGTTTGTGATTACACAGGTATTGTTATTCTGGTTTGCTTTTAGATACCAGTATTCAGAAAAAAGAAAAGTGTATTACCTGCCCCATAATAATATGCTTGAACTGGTATGGACGGTAGTGCCCGCCATCTTTCTGACCGTACTGGTAGGGTATGGTTTATTCTACTGGTTTAAAATCACGGGCGATCCACCCAAGGACGCCATGGTAGTAGAAGTAACGGGTAAACAGTTTGAGTGGATAATGCGCTATCCCGGTAACGACGGGGTATTTGGCAGGAAATATTATAAAAACATCAGCGATAAAGATGATAACAGGCTTGGTTTAATTTGGAACGATGTGCCTGATCTGAACCTGAAATCAGACAAGGCCGCGCAGGATGATATTGTAACAGACAAACTGATGCTGGTGGCGGGCAAACCCGTTAAGCTGATCATCGGTTCAAGGGATGTAATACACGACGTGGGCCTGGTGCATTTCAGGATGAAGATGGATGCGGTGCCGGGTACACCCACCACCATGTGGTTTACACCGCTGTATACCACCAAGGAAATGAAAATAAAAACCAATAACCCTGATTTTGTATATGAGATTTCCTGCGACCAAATGTGTGGCAAAGGCCATTATTCTATGAAAGGACAGATGGAAGTGGTTACACAGGAAGAATATGATGTATGGCTGGTGACGCAGAAACCGAAGTACCAGACCGCCGTACTGGATAAAATGAAAACAGACAAACCGGCAGCCGATACCACCGCAAAAGTGGTTGTAAATGTGGCGCCCAATACCGTTGCAGCTAGAAAATAAATAACCGACCGGGGAACGGTGACCAGGAGAAACCGGGAATGATTAGTTAGTTATTCGATAAAAGAATTTTGATATGAGTAATGAAGCCATAACACACGGAGCAGAAGTGCATACTTCACATGATGTTCACCACGATGAACATCATGTGCATCACCACAAAGAAACGTTTATTACAAAATATGTGTTCAGCCAGGACCACAAGATGATTGCCAAACAGTTCCTGATCACCGGGATCATCTGGGCGTTTTTGGGTGGGTTAATGTCGGTTTTATTCCGCCTTCAGCTGGGTTATCCTGATCAAACCTTCCCCTGGCTGGAAGACATACTCGGTCATTGGGCAAAAGGTGGAAAGATTCAACCCGAATTTTACTATGCACTGATAACGATGCATGGCACGGTACTGGTATTTTTTGTGTTAACGGCGGGCCTCAGCGGAACCTTTGCTAATTTCCTGATCCCCCTGCAGATAGGCGCACGGGATATGGCTTCTCCTTTCCTGAATATGCTTTCTTACTGGTTCTTCTGGATGGCCAGCATTGTGATGCTGTCTTCTCTGTTTGTGCAAACAGGACCTGCCAGCGGGGGCTGGACTTCGTACCCGCCGCTGAGTGCGTTGGGCGGGGCTTCCGAAGGCTCCAAAACAGGAATGGATCTGTGGCTGGTCAGTATGTCGTTATTCGTGGTATCATCGCTGTTAGGCGGGTTAAATTATATTTCTACCATTCTCAATATGCGCACCAAGGGTATGAGCATGACCAGGGTACCGCTCACCATCTGGGCGTTGTTCTTTACGGCGGTGCTGGGCGTATTGTCTTTTCCCGTATTGCTGAGCGGTCTTATACTCTTGTTGTTTGATCGCCATGCAGGCACCAGCTTCTATCTGTCTGATATCTATCTTGCATCGGGGCAGGCACTCCCCAACGAGGGCGGCAGCGCCATCCTTTACCAGCATTTGTTCTGGTTCCTAGGACATCCCGAAGTATATATTATTGTATTGCCTGCCATGGGTATTGTTTCGGAAGTAATGAGTGTAAACGCGCGCAAACCCATATTCGGCTATATGGCCATGGTGGGGTCTTTGTTTGCCATTGCCATACTGGCTTTCCTGGTATGGGCACATCATATGTTTGTAACCGGTATGAACCCCTTCCTGGGTTCCGTGTTTGTGTTGCTTACCCTGCTTATTGCGGTGCCCAGTGCCATCAAGGTTTTTAACTGGTTAACCACGCTTTGGCGGGGCAACCTGCGTTTTACACCCGGGATGCTGTTTTCCATTGGGTTTGTAAGCCTGTTTATTTCAGGAGGACTAACCGGTATCTGGCTGGGTAACTCAGCGATGGATATTCACCTGCATGACACGTATTTTGTGGTTGCACATTTTCATATTGTAATGGGTGTGGCCGGGTTCTTTGGCATGTTTGCCGGTCTTTATCACTGGTTTCCTAAAATGTACGGCCGCTATCTTAATAATACCATGGCCTATATCCATTTCTGGGTAACCTTGATTGGCGCCTATCTTATTTTCTGGCCCATGCACTATGAGGGCCTGGCAGGTTTGCCCCGCAGGTACCTTGATTATAGTAACTGGGTAAGCTTTAACCAATTTGGCGGTCTAAACAGGTTTATTACCATTGTGGCAATGATTGTGTTTTCCGTGCAGTTGTTGTTTGTGTTTAACTTCTTCTATTCTATTTTTAAAGGAAGAAGGGTGGTATCGGCCAACCCCTGGGGTGCCAATACACTGGAGTGGACAACCCCTATCCGTCCGGGACATGGTAACTGGCCAAATGAAATACCGGAAGTGCACCGTTGGCCATACGATTATGGTAAAGATGGAAGGGATTTTATACCCCAAACAGAGCCTATAGCGTCAAATGAAAGCCATCATTGATCTCCATAATGCCGGAAGGGAAGAAAATAGAAAACAAATAAAAACAATCTTGCCCTGATTTTTTGTTTATCGGGGCATTTTGTTAACGGGTGTAGAGGCTGTTGTGTACCGGGTTATTTGACAAGCAGGCCCCTGGTTGAGCGAGCGATGATGTGGAAATAAAAAAACCCTGGTTATTGAATGCAAAACGTTAAAACAGATAATTCTAGTTCTTTTACATTGGCCATCAAGCTGCGCGATTATATGATGCTGGTAAAGTTCAGCCTCAGCTTTATGGTAGTCTTTTCTGCCGTAATCAGTTATTTGCTGGCGCCGGAGATAATTGGGTACAATGCAAAAATGATCCTGTTGTTGTTTACAGGCGGCTTCCTGGTAACGGCTAGCGCCAATGCAATTAACCAGGTAGTGGAGAAAGATACGGATGCATTGATGAAGCGAACTGCCAAACGCCCCCTGGCCAGCGGCAGAATGAGCGTTACGGAAGGCTGGAGCTTTGCGGTTATTTCAGGCGCACTGGGGGTTTTTATCCTCTGGTATTTTTTCAATGGGCTTGCAGCCGGTCTGGCCGTATTCAGTTTGTTCCTGTATGCATTTATCTATACACCGTTAAAGAAAGTAAATTCCATATCGGTGCTGGTAGGTGCGGTACCCGGGGCACTGCCCTGTTTAATTGGATGGGCAGCCGGAAACGATTCGTTGAGTGCGGGCGGATGGGCTTTATTTGCCATCCAGTTTTTTTGGCAGTTTCCGCATTTCTGGGCCATTGCCTGGATAGCGCACAAAGATTATTCAGGGGCAGGCTTTAAAATGCTGCCCAGCGTAGAAGGACCCACAAAATATTCAGCCATTCAGTCAATTATTTATTCACTGTTGCTGATACCCGTTGGTGTGCTGCCCTATGTTTTTGAGATGAGCGGATTGGTGAGTTTTCTGATTGTTTTTATTGCCAACCTGTTAATGGTCTGGCAATGTATAAGGTTGTACCGCGAGATGGAATTAAAGGCGGCCAGAAGGGTAATGTTCAGCAGCTATATCTATTTACCGGTGGTATTGCTGGCTTTGCTGGCAAATAAATTACCCGCCGGTACCAGGATAGAGACCGGCGGCATTGTTCAATTGATGAATTTGATAACCGGGTAAACGATGCAATAAAAAATGATAACAAATAGTATTTTGAAGCAATATAAAGACGCTCCTTTTGGTGGGGATGGGAGCCAGCGTAAAAAAATTCATCCTTATAAATTTACATTGTGGGCGGGTATCGGTAGTATTATTATGATGTTTGCCGGGTTTACCAGCGCTTATATTGTAAAACGGGAACAGCCGGGCTGGATTGGGTTTACCATGCCGGCCATATTCTGGTATTCAACCGGGGTAATGCTGCTGAGCAGTATACTGATGCAATTGTCTGTTGGCACATTCAGGAACCGCGATATGGAAAAATACCGGAACCTGGTTGCCTCTACAACAGGGCTTGGCATTCTTTTTATTGTTTTACAGGTAATTGGTTATATACAACTAAACAGGCAGGGTGTGCGGGTGGAAGGTTCGGGTGCAGGCGTTTTTTTTATCATCATTTTCGGCGTGCATGCGTTGCATGTACTGGGTGGGGTAATTGTTTTGATGGTGTTGTTTTTCCGGTCCCTTAGCAGCCGCATCCGCAGTTATAATATTGTTCCGGTGGAAGTGGCGGCCACGTACTGGCATTTTGTTGATTTGCTTTGGGTATATCTTTTTATTTTTTTTATGGTGATACAATAACAAGGCGCCTTTTATTGAAAAATATACCGGGTTAGTTGAATGATATTTTAAATTTGAGAACTTATTTAAACAACGTACATGTCACAAACAATTACTGCTGATAGAAAATGGTGGAGTGGGGGAAAAAGCCCATTTAACGTAGAGTACGGCAAATTAATGATGTGGTATTTTTTAATGAGCGATGCTTTTACTTTTGGCGCATTCCTGATTTCTTATGGTACCATCCGTTTCTCCAGTAATAGCTGGCCCGACCCCAACGAGGTGTTCCGTACCTTTCCCGGTGTTCACGGAAACATGCCGGTTCCCCTGGCTTTTGTGAGCTTAATGACATTTATCCTGATTATGAGTTCGGTAACCATGGTGTTGGCAGTAGGCGCCGGCCATGAAAATAATAGAAAGAAAGTATTGTTTTATATGGCGCTCACCATTCTTGGCGGACTGGCTTTTTTAAGCTGCCAGGCATGGGAGTGGACGCACCTGCACGGGGAAGGCGCCTGGTGGGGCAGGAACCCATTTATGAATATCGACGGTTCACAATCCAGCACCAATTTTACCAATTTCTTTTTTACCATTACCGGTTTTCACGGCTTCCATGTTTTTTCAGGCGTTATCATTAATATCATTATGTTTATCATGACCTGGCGAGGCGTTTTTGAAAAAAGAGGGCACTACCTGATGATTGAGAAGGCAGGATTGTACTGGCATTTTGTGGACCTTGTTTGGGTATTTGTTTTCACCTGTTTCTATCTTTTTTAATAATAAAAATAACCCTGGCTACTGTAGCGGCCCTGTTACCTTTACCGGCCATCAGCGTAAAAAAAATAATTATGGAAAATGTACATACGGTAGAAGATATGCAATATGCAGAAGAGCATAGCTTTGATACAAAAGCGATCTGGAGGACCTTTCGGATACTCCTGTATATTACGGTATTTGAGCTGATCCTGGCCATCAGCTATTATGAAATGACTTTTTCTAACCCACACCTGGTAAAACATCTTTTGAATGGGGTATTTATCGTACTTACCCTTGCCAAAGCATTTTTTATCATTGCGGAATTTATGCACCTGCGCCACGAGCTGAGAAACCTGATATTGTCTATTGGTATACCGGCCATGCTGTTTGTCTGGTTTATCGGCGCCTTCCTATGGGATGGGGATTCGTACAAAAATCTGCGTAACAATTATGATCGCAATCACCTGGAACAAAGCAAACAGAAAGCGCCGGTAAAAGAAGAACACGAGGCAAAAAAGCCAGGATCGATTGAATAGCAGCGTTGGTGCTTTAAAATATTTTTTTCATTCATCAACCATTGCCCCCGGCGATGGTTTTTTATTAAGTAAAACAAATAGCGTGAGTAAAAAAGCATTGCTTGCATTGTGTATGGCTATTGCACTTCCCGTAGTTAGCTACCTGTTGGTAAAACATTATGGCGATGAGGCCGTGGTAATGCCGCGCAGGTTTTATGAAGATTCAATCATTACCCGGGTGAACGATGGTAAAATGAGCAGCGATACCATCTGGCACCAGGTTAAGAATATCACGTTAACCAACCAACTGGGAAAGACCATTACGCTGGACCAATTAAAAGGAAAAATACTGGTCGTTGATTTCTTTTTTACCCATTGCGGTTCTATCTGCCCGACGCTTGCCCGGAATATGAAAAAATTGCAGGAAGCCGTGAAACACCAGGACAATATAAAATATGCCGATACCAGTTTTGTACAGTTTCTTTCCTTTTCCATTGACCCCGAAAGAGATTCCGTTCCCGTGCTGAAAAGATATGCCGACAAATTTGGCGTCAATCACGATACCTGGTGGATGCTTACCGGCCCCAAGAAAACGATCTATGATTTTGCTTTTGAAGAACTCAAGGTAGACCGGTACAACGATGAACCCATTGATTCCTCCTTTGTTCATACCAGCCGGTTTACACTGATCGACAAAGACGGCGTGGTAAGAGGGTATTATAACGGGCTTGATGATACTTCGCTGGCAAAACTGGGCAACGATATGGTATTGCTGATGCTTGAAAAAGACAAAAAGAAAAAGTCTGAGCTGTTGACCGAGATAACCGCTATCTGGCCCATATTTATTATAGCCATCCTGGCGGTAATCATATTTTTATTTATCAACAGGAAACCGAAATTCTAAATGGAAAATTTGCCAGAACCGGTACTTCAGAAAAATGATCGGCGAGCAAAATCGCTGATATGGGTTTTTAGTTTCGCCATATTTTCCGCAATCACGGCCATGGGGGCCATTCACCTGCAGGCAGACCTGGGTTTTAACGTACACATTTTTGCAAAGATCAACGCTTGTATCAATACCGTGGTGAGTTTCCTGCTGCTGGCTGCTCTGGTGGCGGTGAAACGGCGGAAGCTCATCCTGCACAAAAGGCTGATGCTAACGGCAATGGTATTGTCTGTGCTGTTCCTTATTTCTTATATATGCCACCATTTGTTTGCAGGCGATACCCGGTACGGGGGCACCGGCGCGGTGCGTTATGTCTATTTCTTCATCTTAATCACTCATATTTTCCTGGCAGCCATCATTATGCCTTTTGTTTTATTTACGGCCTACCGGGCACTGATAGCCGAATTTCAGCGACACGGGAAACTGGCGCGCATAACATGGCCCATCTGGTTCTATGTATCGGTGACCGGTGTGCTGGTATATCTTTTTATCAGCCCGTATTATCATTGAAAATACAGGGACTTCTCAGGGCTAGCACCCCCGGTACCCCGGCCGGCTGGCCGCTACAACGGCTGTTCTGCCGGGTTCCAGAATAAATTTTTAAAATCGGTAACGGTATCGTTTTTTACCCGTACCCCTTCTTTCTCCAGCAATTCCTGCATTTTTGTAGGACTGCCAAAATGATGTTTGCCACTCAGCATGCCGTTGCGGTTTACCACGCGGTGCGCCGGCACTCTGGGTTTTACATTCCTGGCGCCATTCATAGCCCATCCTACCATACGGGCCGAAAGTTTGGTGCCCAGGCTATTAGCAATGGCGCCAAAAGACGTGACCCGCCCCCTGGGTATTTGCCGGGCTACCTCATAGACCAGCTCAAAAAATGAAGCTTCTTTTTTACCGGATGGTTTTACAACAGCAGGCTTTTCTTTTTTTACCGGTATCCGTATTCTTGCTTTTGGCATAGATAAATTGATAAGGTTTGTAAAAGAAGCAGTGACCGGTTTCATTTTTTGCGCCAACTTTTCTCTTTTAAAAATACTGCTTTTTGTGGTTCAGGCACACAATCATACCTAAACGGACAATGCCGGCAACCATTGCCACAGCAATATCCCCTGGCCCAATGATATTTCTCCGTAAATACCACATAACCCTCATCGGTATAATAAAAATCAATCTCCTCCACCATTGGCTGATTCATATATTTTCAAATGTTCCTGCAAGGGTTTATCAATATCGGGTAAGGGTTCAACCGGCAATTTGAATTTTAAATAGTGAATACGGTTGCTTTGCGCTATATCCAACCCTTCGTAATGTGTTTTAATCTGTAGTTCAGGCGAGATGCCAGGCTGATCATACACGTTTTCGTGGTCCTCCGCTAGCGCAAGTCCGTACCATTTAATAACCATTTTGGTAAACTGGTACAAATCGGGTGAGTCAGTCTTAAGGTGAATATAACCACCCGGCCGAATGATTTGTTGATAGCGCCGCAGGAATTTTGGATGGGTAAGTCTTTTTTTTGCCTTGGAAAGGCGTAGCTGCGGGTCAGGGAAGGTAATCCATATTTCGGCCACCTCGTCTTTTGCAAAAAAAGCGGTAATGGCATCTATCTGGGAACGCAGGAAAGCAGCATTCCGGATCCCAAGTTCCAGGCATTTCTTTGCCCCAACATACAGGCGGTTGCCTTTTATGTCGATGCCAGTGAAATTCCGGTTGGGATACAGCTTTGCCAGGCCAATGGTATATTCACCTTTTCCACAGGCAAGCTCCAGGGTAAGGGGATGATTGTTTTTAAAAAAAACCTGCCATTGCCCCGCCATCCCCTCGGGGTTCTGCAGTACATTGGGAAACCCTTTAATGGCTTCAAACCGGATTAGTTTTTTATGTCCCATAGTTCAGCAAATGTAAAGCGCATCGCATTCCAATTATCATATTAGCGTGGAAACACTTAATAGTGGCACTGTGGGCACCCACCCGGGTATTTTGCAGGGGTTTGACAAATAAAACTACCGCTGCCGCGTTTAATCGCCAGCAAACGAATTTATTCCGATATCCGTGCCCCTTAATCAATATAAAAACCGGCTTTTCCTATGCTTATTGGCATTAATGGCAATGGGCCAGGGCCATGCACAGGAACCCATCCATACAAAACAGACCGGTATTACTATAAAACCCACCACTGATTTTGACCAGCGTTTTTATTATGTGCCAGAGGGCGGGCGGCAGAACGTATGGGGCTATCGTGCGGGCATTCTAATCAATGATAAATATAAACTGGGCATTGGGGGTTATTATATGAACCGGCTCGCCGATAAGCCGCTGACAGCTTTGGGCTCCGGCCTAAAAGCCAATGCATTGGCGTTGCGCCGGCAGCTGTACCTCGGTACCGTATACTACGAGCCCTACCTGCTACGTAAGACCTTATGGGAATCCAGCCTAGTATTTGAAACAGGTTATGGCCGTACCGTTACTACTTCCCCGGATAAAACAACCAACACGATGGACGCTAAAAGAAACGCCTTGCTGGTTCCGGTGGGTATTGGGCTGTCGGTGAACATAAAATTGCCTGCTATCTTCCGGGTACAATGTTTTCGCTGGGTGGGTATCAACGCCATGGCTGGTTACCGCGGCATCCTATACCAGCAGGAAAAACAATACAAATACAACGGATTTTACTGGAGTCTGGGCGGAGCAATATTCCTGGATCGAATCCTGGAGGATTGGCGCAAACGCAAAACCGGCAGACCATAAACTTTGAACTATTCATTCTAAACAGCCCCGCAAACAACCTGCCGTCTGACGGATAGCCTCCCGGCTGTTTGGCAGCGTTGTATATACCAGGTATTTTTTCCAGCCGATATATTAGTTTATTTTCGTTCCTTAAAACGAGGAGCAGATTTTGATCGATATCATCCAGTTATTGCCCGATAATATTGCCAACCAGATAGCTGCTGGCGAAGTGATTCAACGCCCGGCCAGCGCGGTAAAAGAATTAATGGAAAATGCGGTAGATGCCGGCGCCACCGAAGTAAAACTGTTTATCAACGATGCAGGCAAAGCCCTGATACAGGTCATTGATAACGGCCAGGGCATGAGCGAAACCGATGCCCGTATGGCTTTTGAACGCCATGCCACTTCCAAAATAGCCAATATAGAAGATCTTTTTCGGATACGAACCATGGGTTTCCGGGGAGAGGCGCTTGCTTCCATTGCTGCCGTGGCACAGGTAGAACTTAAAACCAAAAGGGCCGAAGATGATGCGGGAACTTTTATAGCCATTGAAAACAGTCAGGTCATCAAACAAGAGCCCATTGCGGCCACAACAGGCACCAGCATTGCCATGAAAAACGTGTTTTTTAATGTGCCGGCCCGCCGAAATTTTTTAAAAAGCAATGCTGCCGAAACCCGGCATATTATTGATGAGTTTATACGGGTGTCCATGGCCTTTCCTGAAATATTTTTTTCGCTTACCAGTAATGGCCAGGAAGTATTTCACCTGGGAAAAGGAGGCCTCAAACAACGGATTGTACAAATACTCGGCAATCATTACAGCTCAAAGCTGGTAGCAGTGCAGGAGCAAACGGATTATCTGAATATCTACGGCTTTGTGGGAAAGCCGGAGACGGCTAAAAAAACCCGGGGCGACCAGTATTTTTTTGTAAATAACCGGTTTATCAAAAGTGGCTACCTGAACCATGCCGTAATGAATGCATTCCAGGAGATCATTGCGCCGGATAGTTTCCCCGCTTATGTATTGTTTATAGATTTGGATCCCGCACAAATTGATATTAATGTGCACCCCACCAAACAGGAAATAAAATTTGAAGACGAAAAAATTGTATACGCTTTTATACACGCAGCCATTAAACATGCACTGGCGCAATTCAGCATCACGCCCACGCTGGAGTTTGATCTTGATATCAATATCCAGCAGCTGGACGCCGTATCAAAACCTTTTACGGCCGATAAACAGGCTGCTGCCAGCGCTTCCGGTTTGTACAAAGATTTTACGCAAAAAAACCAGGCTCATTTTATAACGCCCACTAATAAAAGCGAGCTAAAACACTGGCGCGATTTTTATGAAAATACCGCTGCCACAGCCCCGCCACAAAAATTTGCATCCTTGCTAGACGGTATAAAAGATCCTGCAGATACCGGAACACAAATAAATGACCAGGAAATCAATAGCGAACTTCAATTCCAACTACTGGCAGACGCGCCGCTGTTGCAGTTGCACCAGTCTTATATTGTTGCGGCCACTACCCGCGGGTTTATTTTGGTTCACCAGCAACTGGCGCATGAGCGTATTTTGTATGAACGTTTTAGCGATGCGTTAAAAGGAAAAAAGATGGCTACACAGCAAAGTCTTTTCCCTGTTACATTACAGTTTGCCACCCAGGATGCCGTATTGCTGAGCGATTTGCTGGAAGAGCTGCAGCTGCTGGGCTACCAGGTGGAACCATTTGGCAAAGACGCGTTTGTAGTGCAGGGAACACCGGCCGGTCTGGAAGCCGGCGATGAAAAAAAAGCCATTGAAAACCTGCTGGAACAATACAAGCATTTTAGCAGCGAAGTAAAATTTTCCAAAAGAGAAAAACTGCTGCGAGCAATGGTATACCAGCAGGCAATAAAAAGCGGCCGGATACTGGCCGATAAAGAAATGAAGTCTTTGTTGCAGGATCTTTTTGCCTGCGCGCAACGCAATATAACCGCTGGTGGAAACCCCACCTATATAGAATTTAAAAACGACTATTTAGAAAAGCTTTTTGGACGGGGATAAGCTGGTTTAACCACTGGTTTTATTCTTGTGGATCGGCAGCTGCTCTAACGGTGTTGCATCAGTCTTTCTGCCCCTGGCTTCCTTTTTTCCTGCTTTCAAATAAATTATACCGGATAAAGAATACCAGCGATTCGTTTCGCATGTTGGTTGGCGCCAGTGACCCGGGTAGGCTTCCCTGGAACAGGGTTTTAAACGACCGATTGTAACGCATGCCAACGGTAAAACGGTTCCAGTAATAATCAGCCCCGGCCTGCCAGCGCCATTCATTGGGCCTGATGGTTGCGGCAATAGAATCATCCTTGAATTTTAAAACCGTGTTACTCACATTGCTGGGATGGTCTGGACCACTTAAAGTAGTATATTGATTTTCCTGTATGGCAACCAGGCCGCTCTGAAACGAAGAGAACTGCAGACCCACTGAAAAATAAAAATTATTAACCGGGCTGTAATGCAGACTTACCGGCAAGCTGAAATAATATAATTTTTGCAGGTAAATGGATTTTTGCAGGCTCATTCCCGGCTGGGCACCCATTCCGTTGTTTTGCCGATACACCAGCATCTGGGGTGTATATTGGGGGCTGACAAAATTCAACTCCATTTGCATATATACATAATCGTTCAGGTGGAACTGCAAATACAGCGAAGGGATATAGTCGCTAAACGTTCCGGATTTGGCATTCATATTATAATTATATCGGCCCTGCGCACCCAGCGGAATGCGGCTGTTTACAGCAACACCGGCCGCCCAGCGCGGTTCAGCATCCATGTGCAGGCTAAATGGTTTGAACACATTGCTGAGATCCAGGTGCAGGATTTTTTTCTCTTTCCTGGTCATATCTTCCAACGCCAGGTCTCTTTGAGTCTTTACAACCAGTTTTTTTGTCTCATTGTTCAGCAGGTTGCCGGTATTCCGGGTGGTTTCGATACTATCGCCTGGCAGCGCAGCCCGAAACGCGGGAGGCGGGGTGCCGACCAAAAAATTGTACTGGCTTTCAAACCCGTTTGCTGTTTTATTGGGTGCGCGGGACAAACGGTTAACAAGCGGATATTGAATGCCGGCGCCGGTTCCGGCCATAATGTCTTCACCGGATGTTGACCTGTTACCAGCCCCTTGTTTTTTCATCCTGTCGTTAATCCTTGTCATTGGTATCTCATTACCTTCGCTATTTACCAGCGGATTATTAGATCCTGGAATAACCGGTTTGTTTTTTTTGCCGGTCGCGGATCCTGCAAGCACCGCGAAACCAGGCGTGGCCGGTTGCGGGGTAAGATTGTTATAACGGGAACCAGCAAACGTTTTATTCAGGTGATTGGCTGTATCGTTTGTGGTAGTGGCACCGGTCGCTTTATTGGTTGAAAGCGGCGTATATTTTATATTGTCAAGCGGGGGGGCAGGTTCCCTGGTATTGTAATTGTTATTAGCGGTATTGGTTTTGTTTGAGCCGGATAGTGTAATGTTTTTATCAATAAGGGTCGTTTTATTTTGTGTCTTTGTGTTTAATGATGAACGATTTTCTGTTGCGTCTTGGAACTGTTTGCCTGCGGCAGGAACGCTGTTATTGCTTTTTGCCAAAGAGGCGCCCGGTAAGGATGTTTTTGCTACATAAATCCCGAGGCTGGTTAACAGCAGAAGGGCAATGATGCCCGTCCCCCACCAGCCTTTTCCATTGCCGGGGAAACGTTTGCCTCCTCCACCCCGTGTGTCTTCATCCTCCTCCAGCAATCCCTTCATCTGCTGCCAGGATTCATCCGCATCCGGCGCCGGAATTTTTCGTAGTTTGTCAGCTATTAACTGCTCATAAGGTTGTCTGAGGTTCATTTTACTGCGTGCATGGTTAGTAATAATTGTTTTAATTGTCTTCTGGCCTCACTCAGGTGCCATTTACTGGTGCCGTCGCTGATGCCCAGTATATCGCCAATCTCCCGATGATTATAGCCTTCTATTACGTACAGGTTAAAAACGGTTTGGGTAGCCGCCGGTAGTTTTTGTATGAGCTTTAACAGTTCGGTGGAGCCCATTCGCTGTACCGCCTCATTATCGATGCTTCCGGCCTGGTGTGTTTCATTGAGCGTTACCTGGTTTTTAAATTTCTGCCTGGACCGGATAAAATCAATGGCGCTATTTACCATAATTTTTTTTATCCAGGTGTAGAGGGATGCTTTTGATTTGTCGTATGTACTCAGGTGTTTGAATACTTTTAAAAAGCCGTTGTGCAATACTTCCAATGCATCTTCTTCGTTCCTGGTATAGCGCATGCAAAGGCTAACCATGGAGCCATAAAATTGCTTGTACAACAATTCCTGGGCCTTGCGGTCGTTTTTCAGGCAACCCTCAAGCACATTCTTATCAATCCATTCTGCTGACAATAGGTTCATTGTTTTATTCCGGCCAGATAAAATAACCAATAATAACAGTTTTCAACGGCAGGCCTGGGTGATTATTGCAGCGCCCGGTCTTACTGTGCTGTTAAAGTTACACGCTCTTACCGGCTTTTGCCAGCTCCGAATAAGCTAATTATCTGGTACGGGCTGCTTAGTTCTTAACCTTTTTCTATCTGCTTGTTTTACAGGGTTTTTTGTAAAAAACTACCCGTTTATAATACGGAATCCGGTTACCGATGGTTGGAAAACGGAATAAAAAATCCTCCACCACCCGGTGGAGGAAATGAAAAATAGGCCGGGCCGGCATAAAAATAATTAACCTGTCAGCAGGGAACAGAAAAACGGGTCATTGATTTCCATACGAATTTCTTTGAAAGTGGGTTGGTAAAGTCAGCATTGATGCATCTATGGATAAATCTAGCGTTTCAGAATGGTATCTTGGCCTTAGTAAGAAGTGGTGTAAGCATTCCCGTTTGCTGCAGTTGTTCGGTACTAACAAAAAACTGAATCATCCTTAATTTCCTCTTCTTAATACAAAATAGAACAAGAGGGTTGTTCACCATCCGTCTATAAAAAAAGAGGCCGATCCGGGCGAGGACAGCCTCTTTTTTTATAGACAGTAGAAAAAGAATTGTATTATTAATAGCTGGGATTCTGCGCTATGACGGGGTTAGCATCTCTTTCACTTTGCGGTATAGGCCATACAAACCGGTAATCATTGTAAGGGATGGCTGCCTGTCCGGGTGTATACCCCCCGCCGCATACATAAGTGGCAAAACCGGAAGCCCCATTATTACCATTAACCGCTTTTGCAGGTATACCGCCCGTACTGAAGTCCGGGTCTTTGGCCAGCCTCGAAATATCGCTCCAGCGTTTTCCTTCCGCCAGAAATTCAATACGGCGTTCCAACAGGATAGCGCTTATCAGGTCGTTTTTCGTGGCAAAGCTGGCAATAGTATACTGCTGGGTAGCGGGGGTGGCAAGCGATCGGTTTCTAACCACATTTAACAGGTCTACAGCCCTTGCCGAAACAATGGTTGCCTTTCTTGCTTCTGCTTCGGCCTGTGTAAGCAATACTTCTGCAAATCTGATCTGCGGCGCATAATCGCCCCTGTTTACATAATCGCGGTACTTGGTGGTAAAATAGCTTTGGGTGCCGGCATTGTTGGTACCGGAAACTACCATTGAAGAAGAACGTCTTTTATCGTCGCAAAGCCAGCCGGCATTGTTCCAGATAACGGGTGAAATAATGATCAGCCCCCTGCCGGGTGTGGGCGTAATGCTGGCGGAGCCATACATAGAAGCCAACGCACCATTGCTGCTGGGCGCATCCGAAGCATCATTTTTAATGGAGAAAACACTTTCAAGGGAATTATTATTAGCGAAAGGCCCATCGGGTGTTGCCGTTAAAGCCCATCCGCCTATCTGGCTCACAACGGAAGTGGGAGCTAACGGATTTACGGTAGCGGGAACCAGTTTGGCACCTTCCTCCAAAACACCTGGTATGGATGCTCCCATAAAAGTTCCTGTTGTCCACAGTCCCAAATGTGCCTTCACCCGCATTTTTAGTGCAATGGCCGCGGCCTTGCTAGCCCGGTAGGTAAAAATATTATTGGGGAGGTTGGTTTCTGCAAAATCCAGGTCGGCCAGTATTTTGGCGTATACACTGTCTACCCGCATGCGGGGGGTATTTAAAATGGAGGCTACCGCATCACTGGTGTTGATGGCCGTCTCCCGGTAAGGTATACCCGGCTGGTTGCCATTGCCATCAAGATACGGCCTGGCCCATTGTATTAAGGCTTCATGGTGCGCCATGGCACGCAGGAACCGGCATTCCGCCTCGTATTGTGTTGCAACCGCAGGTGTAATAATACCACCTGCGCCAGCCTGGCGGAATCCCGCAATGCCAATATTGACATCGTTGATCAATATATACAAACCTTTCCACAAGCCTACACAATTGGGTGAGGTGGAATTGTAGGTTCCCTGGTAGGTAACCTGGAAAAAGGCGGCCACATTTACCATGTCTTCTCCCCGCATATCACCCTGCTCAATATTAGCGGAACCAAAAGGATAGCCCCGTTTATCGGTTGTGCCGTTCACATAAACAGTGCTCTGGGCGGCATCATAGATGCCATTCAGGCTAAGCAGACACCTGTCCGAGGTAGCAAAAGCAGTGGCATCGGTGATGGAGCTGAATGGAGAGGTGTTTAATACTTTTTTGCACCCAAAGCCAAGGGTTGCAAAAAATACAAGGATTATTATTTTCTTCATACTAAGTAAATTTTATTAAAATCAAATAATCAGAACCCGGCAGATATGCCAAAAGAAATGGTTCTTACCTGGGGCGATACGGAGGCATCAACACCCAGCGCGCTGATATTATCTGGGTCCGAGCCTTTGTATTTGGTCCATACATACACGTTCTGGGCCTGTGCATAGATCTTTACCGATTTTAAATAACCCCCCGTCCATTGTTCAATGCTTTTGGGATTAATCGCATAGGTAAAGACAATGTTCTGCAGACGCAGGTAATCGCCTTTCTCCACAAACCTGGAAGAGGCGTTGCTGGTTGAATTGATATTGGCGGCAAGACCATAATAAAGTTTGGGTACATTGGTCACCTGCCCGGCCTTGGTCCACCTGTTCAGGATCTCTTTTCCATTGTTCTGGAAGCTCATATTAAACAAAGATTCCTGGGCGGTATAATTCATGATCTTGTTTCCACCGGAATAACGGAACATGATATCCAGGCCAAACTGTTTATAAGAAAAGGAATTACTGAACCCGCCATACCAGGTAGGAGTAGACGTTCCTAGATTTACCTTATCTGCAGCGGCAAGTGTTGATGTTGCACCCAGGGTGGCACTGCCCTTATCGGCCAGGTAGAAATTACCCACTGTACCCAGGCTGGAAGTAAGATTGTATTGAACCAGGCTGCCATCGGCCTTTACCCACATGGGATTACCGTTATTACTGTTTACACCTGCATACTGGTAACCGTAGATGATATTGATGGGGTCATTTACCCGGGTAATATTGTATGCCGCGCTTGAAATGCTGGTGACCGGTTTACCACCCACGGAATACAGAGAAGTAATCTTGTTTTTTACTGTAGAGTAATTTACATTAAAGTCCCAGTTGAAATTGCGCGACTTAACAATGCTTCCACTCAAAGAAAGTTCAATGCCCCGGTTATTAAGTGTACCTATATTTTGCGGAATGGTTCCACCATTTAAATCGAGAGAACCTACAAGGCCTGCGCTTAATGGCTGTGGAACATCTAGTACCAGGTTGTCAACATCATTCAGGAACCAGTCTGCAGAAAAATTAAGCCTGTTTTTTAAAAGACTTAGCTCTATCCCTATATCGTATTTGGAGCTAGTTTCCCATTGCAGGTCCACATTACCCACGCCGGAGGGTGCAAGACCGCCCAGGTTTCCGTACAGGGCAGCGCCAAATGTGGTAAGGTATCGGTATTTGTCAAGCGCATTACCCACTTTGGCATAGGAGCCCTTTATTTTTACTTCGTTGAACCAACTGCTCAGGAAAGGGCTGTTCTTCCAAAATTTTTCCTGCGACGGGCGCCATCCCGCTGAGTAACCAGGAAAAATACCATATCTTTTTCCGGGGGCTAGCGAGCTCTGTCCGTCTCTTCGTATAGTACCCTGTATGAAATATTTGTTTTTGAAATCATAGTTAAATCTTCCGAATATAGAAGAGAAACCCGTGTTATCAAAATTACCACCCACAGACTGCACACCATTTGAATTGGAGATTACGTTTTGTCCAACAAAAAACGGGTCTGTAATGGGGTTTCCATCGGCGGAAAACCATTTATAGGTTTGTTTCTGTACTTCATTACCGCCTGTTAAAAAGAAATTATGTCCTTGTACGGATAGATTATAATTAAAGTAGTTAGACCAGACCAGGCGTAACCAGTTCTGTTCTACGTTATAATTTTCTCCTTTGCCATAGCTATCGCCATGAAAAGGATTCAGGCCCTGGTAACTATAGTCGTTCAGCATATCCACGCCTACCTGGCTGCGCAACTTCAGGCCTTTTACAATAGATGCTTCAATATAGGTATTGTTGATGATGCGGTATTTATCAGAAGAATATTTGTCTGTCCTGATTATATAGGCCGTATTTCCAAAATTATCATCAATGGTGGAGCTGTTGGGACCCTTGTCGATCTGGTTAGAGACCGGGTAGGTGATATTATAGCCGGAGAGTGTATGTGCAAAAGGAGATACATTGGGCAGCAAACGCAGCGTAGCAACAATGGACCCACCCAGTGCATTGAATGCTTCGTTCTGGCCAAAATCTTCCTGCTTGGAAACCGACAGGTTATTGCCTACTTTAATAAACCGGTTCAACTCGTGGTCAAGGTTCATCCTGACGCGGAAGGCCCTGTTGGAATTGCTCACCACAACGCCTTTCTGGTTAGAATAGTTCAGTGAAAAATAATAGGTGGTTCGGTCGCTTCCACCCTGCACGCTCAGGGTTTGGTTTTGCACAAATGCATTGCTATTGAAAACTGCTTTTTGCCAGTCGGTGTCCGAGGTATCTGCGGATGCGTTTACACCTGCTCTTATTGCAAGACCCGCGTTGGTTAATTTTTCATTGGCAATGGTTTCAAATTCTTTGGCATTTAGCAGGTCGAATTTTTTTAACACACTGCTAAATCCAAAAGAAGCATCGTAACTAACCCTTGCACGGCCTTTTATACCTTTTTTGGTAGTGATAAGGATAACACCGGCAGACGCTCTTGAACCATAAATGGCGGTGGCGGAACCGTCTTTCAGTACGTCTATGCTTTCTATATCGGCAGTATTGATATCGCCCAGGGTATTTGAATGGCCAACCGCAGCCAGATCACCGGAGACAATCGGAATGCCGTCTACCACAACCAGCGGATCATTATTTCCGGTGATAGAAGCGATACCCCTGATGCGGATGCGTGCCGGCGCATTAATAGTTCCGCCGGAATTGGTAACCTGTACGCCAGTGGCACGGCCGGCCAACTGTTTATCCACAGAGGGGCTCATCAGGTTGGAAAATTCTTTTGTGTCTATTTTCGCGGCGGAACCAGTAAATGCCTTTTTTTGCTGGGTTCCATATCCTACCACCACTATTTCCGACAGGCTTTTGTCGTTAGCCTGGAGCGAGGTATTAATAACGCCCTTGTTTCCAATACTTATTTCCATGGATGTTAAGCCAACGGAGGAGATAACAAGTGTTTTGGCATTGTCCTGAACAGAAAGGGAATAAGCACCCGCAGCATTTGTGGTAGTCCCTGTAGACGTACCCTTTACAACCACGGACGCATTTGGAATCGGAACCCCGTTAGCATCTGTTACTATACCCGTAAGGGTCCTTTGCTGAGCGATCAGTTGCACAGAAGCAACCAGGATTACTCCCAGCAGGAGGAGAAATTTTCTCATGTTATATATTTAAGGTTTGTTAATCAAACCGGGCATTTACAAATTGCCCGTACTACCAGCCATAAGGACGATCATCTATAGTGAAATTAACAAACTTTTAATGGTTAAAGAAAAGTATTGCGCATTTTAATGACGGCAAACAACAAACGCGTGTTTTTACATATTGGGCCGCCAAAAAAGATGAACAGGATTGGCTTATTTATTTTTTATACTGCTAATAAGCAGGGCAGGCAACAGGATGAGGTTGGTAAAAGTAGCTACCACCAGGGTAAGGGATGTAAGCCAGCCAAGCGCCTGGGTGCCTCCGAAACCACTGAAACAAAAAATAATAAACCCCGCAATCAGTACCAGGGAGGTGTAAATAATGCTGATACCGGTAGAATGGATGGTTTCAACGATCAGCTCTTTCTGCCCGGCTTGGTTTTCTCCGTGGCCTTGTTTATAATTGACCAGGAAGCGGATGGTGATATCGATGGCAATACCCAGGGCAATGCTGAAAACAAGTACTGTAGAAGGTTTAAGCGGAATGCCCACCCAGCCCATTACGCCGGCCGTGATAACCAGGGGAATAATATTGGGGATCAGGGAACAAAATAATATCCGGAAGGACCGAAACAGATAAAGCATGCAAAGCGCAATCAATATAAAAGCCCAAAAAATACTGTCTTTCAAGCCCTTTATAATAAAGCTGCTCCCTTCTAGAAAGGTGACGCTGGCCCCCGTTAATTCCACTGAATACCTGGTTGAATCAAAATAATGATTTGCCTGTTGCTGTATCTTTTCAAGGAAACCCGGCAGGCGTTTACTGCCAATATCGGCCATGTTTACACTGATCCGGGCCTTTTGTTTGCCGCTGTCCATAAATGAACTCAGTAAGCTGTTCATGGAATTGCCTTTGGCAGCGCCCGTATCGGCCCTGGTATTAAGGTAAGACGACAGAAAACTGATATCAAACGAATTTGGAAGCGCGTAATTACTGCTGTCGCCATCATAATAAGCCTGCCGGGCAAATTTTAATCCTTCCACAATGGATAACGGTTTGCCCGTCTCGGGCAGGGCTGCTATAAAGGCCGACAAGGAATCAATGGCGGCAAAAGTCTGCAACGGGTTTTTGCGGAGACCGTTTTTTTGCCGGGTGTCTATCACTATTTCCAGCGGCATCACCCCTTTAAAATTTTTTTCAAAAAATTTCAGGTCCGTATAGATCTTGTCTGTCTTCGGAAGGTCGTCTACAATAAAACCTTCGGAACGCAAACGGAAAATACCGACCACCGAAACGGCCAGTATAATAATGGTTGCCCCGTAAATAAAATTCCGGTGGTTTAACGCCCAAACCTCCAGTTTCTTCAGCAGAGCCTGCAGCCAACGGTTTGTAAGGTAACGGGTATGGCGGGCGCTGGGCACCGGCAGATACGACAATATTGAAGGGATCAGTATAAAGGATATAAAAAACAAGGCCAGTATATTGATTCCCGCCACCGCTCCAAACTCTTTTAATATCGGGCTCTTGGTCAGGGCAAAAACAGCGAAGCCAATGGCAGCGGCGATATTGCAAAACAGGGTTACAATGCCCATTTTACTGATCATCTTTACCAGGGCCACCTGTTTGTCCTTTGTTTCCAGGTAAGAAACATGGTATTTGTTGAGAAAATAAATACAGTTGGGTATGCCGATGACCACTATTAACGGCGGTATCAGTACCGTAAGAAGACTGATTTTATACGCAAACAGGTGAAGTGTTCCCAGGCTCCAAACCACCCCGGTCAGCACCACGGCCAGCGACAGCATCATGGTGCTGAAGCTCCTGAAAAAAATCAGTAGTATAAAAGCTGACAACAGTACCGAACCCACCAGGAACCACTTCATCTCTTTTTTTATCCGGTCCGATACCTGGGTGCGTATCAGCGGCAGTCCGCTGTAATGCATTTCAATGGAATGGTCCTTTCCAAACTGGTTACCCGCTGTCGTAATCCGGCCTATTACCGTGGTTCTTAGTTCAGAGGAAAGCACGTCTTTATTAATCCGCACCGCAATCAGGCTGGCATTTGTTTGCGGGTTGTACAATACGTTTTTATAAAAAGGAAGACTGAAAAAAAGATTCCGGCTACTGTCGTAATGGAGATACCCACCCGTCGAATCCTTTTCCCTTGCATGGATAAAAATATTTTCGGCCTGTAACTTGCCGGCGGCCGAGTCTTTAACCAGGTTGATGGTGAGGGGTATGCTGAGCACATTCTCCACGCCCTGTATATTTTTTAGCTGGCTGCTGAACCGGCCCAGGTCAGTGAAAACCTTTTCGTTGAACAGGTCCGGACGCTGTATGCCAATGACCAGCATATTGCCATCGTCCCCAAATTGTTTGCGAAAATGCTGGTAACTCATGTACCGGGCATTGTTGGTTGGGATGGCGCCCGTAAAATCATAGCTTAACTGCACTTTGGAACCCTGCCAGCCCATAAACGCGGTGATTACAGCCAGTACCAATAGCAATACCAGTTTATTTTTTAGCACAAAACGGGCAATGGATTCCCACATAGTGAATAATTGAAATTATACTGAACGCAAAGAAAATCAATTTGGCCGTGACGATGAAGTTAATTTTAGAATGGGCTGGTCAGCCGGTAGTAAGCCGGCTCCCGCTTCCCGGCAACGGTGGCTGCAGGTTCAGCAGGTAGCGGAAGCAAACAGGTATGCCTGAAAAACTGCTTAGGCTGCTTCCCAGGAAAAAATGATTGGAAACAACATTGTCGTCAGGAGAAGGGGTAAAGGTTTTCCAGGAATGATCGAATCCTATAAAGCCAGGGTCTGCCAACCCGGCTACATGGTCATTCATACATTTTTTAACAACTGTTTGGATTAAATAAAACTGCAATGTCGTACCGTGCAGCGTTTATGAAATACCATCTGCACCAAAATAGGCATGGAGTGCTTGCGGCAAGGCGATGCCGTTTTCGGACTGGTTGTTTTCCAGCAGGCAGGCAACAATACGCGGCAGGGCCAGCGAACTCCCGTTAAGCGTATGCACCAGTTGCATTTTGCCTGAGGTGTCTTTAAACCGGGCCTTTAACCGGTTGGCCTGGTAGCTTTCAAAATTGGAAACAGAGCTAACTTCCAACCACCTTTGCTGCGCGGCGCTGTATACCTCAAAATCGTAGGTGAGCGCAGCGGTAAAACCCATATCACCTCCACAAAGTTTTAAAATGCGGTAAGGCAGGGCCAGTGATTTCAATAATTTCTCCACGTGTTCCACCATTTCTTCCAGCACGGCATAACTTTTTGCCGGGTGTACCAGTTGAACCACTTCTACTTTGTCGAACTGGTGCAAGCGGTTTAAACCACGTACATCTTTTCCATAACTGCCCGCTTCGCGTCTGAAACAGGGTGTGTAGGCCGTCATCTTAACCGGAAGATCGGTTTCTTTTAAAATAACGTCTCGGTAAATATTGGTTACCGGCACTTCCGCGGTGGGTATCAGGTAAAAATGATCTTCTGTAACGTGGTACATCTGGCCTTCTTTATCGGGCAGCTGTCCGGTGCCATAGGCCGAGGCTTCATTTACCATAAATGGCGGAAGGTATTCTGTGTAGCCGGCGGCGGTGTTGTAATCAAGGAAATATTGTATCAGGGCTCTTTGCAACCGGGCACCCTTGTTGATATAAACCGGGAATCCGCTGCCCGTAATTTTATTGCCCAGCTCGAAATTGATAAGGTTGTATTTGCTTGCCAGGTCCCAGTGCGGCACCGCACCGGGATACAACACCGGTTTGCTGCCCCCTTCCCTTACTACCTCGTTGTCTTCGGGTGTTTTACCCACCGGCACTTTTTCTGAAGGCAGGTTGGGTAAGAGGTATAAGATGGCTTCTATATTTTTTTCCGCTTCCTGCAGCTTATCATTGTTTTGCTGCGCCTTGAGCACCGCTACTTCCTGTTTTTTTCTATCGGCCGGTTCCTTTTCGCCTTTTGCCATCAGCTGTCCTATCTCTTTGGAAGCCGTGTTTATCCTTGCCTGTATTTCTTCCTGTTCAAGCTGGTATTGTTTTCTTTTCTCATCCCATTTTAGCAGTTCATCAACCAGTTCAGGTTGTTTAAAATTTTTGACCGCCAGCCTTTGCTTAACCAGTTCCGTATATTGCCTTATAAAACCCACTTGTAGCATAATGCGTGATTTGCGCAAAGGTAATTGTTGCACGGCAAACGGACAATGTGGCAAACGGTATCGCTTCGTGTAAAATATTGTTATGATGTAGACAGTCCTCAACGATCAAAATTTTTTAGAAAGCAAGGGAAAAGAGATTATTGACAGCGAATAAAAATCTACAATTCAAATCAGCCACATTTGCGGGCCTGCATAGTCCTCACACAAAGGTCCCTCTTGCAAAGGAATCTACCTTGTGCGCTTCCTGGAACACCCTATATAAAAGAATACAGGATACGGGTTGACTGACACTGTTGAAGGGGAAATGAAGGCAATAGGAAGTGAAGCTAGTGCCAAAAAAGCCCTGTAAAATGAGGCGATGCCTTTATCTTTGCTCCATGCAAGTACAGGATGATTTACAGGCAAGATGGTGGAAGCTGGAAGAGAAGCTCATGGAACGTTTTGAAAAAAAGCCTGACATGGAAGCCATTCTTTTTTTGATTGGCGTACAGGAACTGGGTGATTTAAAAGAAAAGTTTTCTAAAGAACAGAAACAGGACCTGATGCACATTGCCGTATGTTCTTTATTATCAGTCAGTGGCTATTATGAACTGGAAGGTGTAGACGCAGATGGCTGGCCGCATTACCGGCAATTGAAAACCCTGCCCGTAATGGATTTGATCAGGCAGGAAAATTTCATGAAAGACCATGTACTGTTGTATTTTGAAAAACATGATTTTTAAAATACAGGCCGGTTCATATCTCTTATCTCTTATTTCCGCTGCATATGATGCCCAGTCGTTTTATTATATTGCTGGTAATGTTATTGGTAGCGGCCTGTAACCCCCGGATAGGCAATGGCCTTCGGAGAAGCGACCTGGCAAAGGACGTGGAAATGGTTACCGATAAAGGCACCCTCCTCATCCGGCTATCGGACCTCACACCGTTGCACCGCAATAATTTTCTGCTGTTGGTAAAACAGCATTATTACGACAGTATATTATTTCATCGCGTGATCCGCCATTTTATGATCCAGGCCGGAGACCCCAGAAGCAAACACGCAGCATCCGGGGTTTTGCTGGGCGGTGGCGGTCCTCCTTATACCCTGCCTGCAGAATTTAATCCTTCGCTGTTCCATAAGAAGGGCGCCCTGGCGGCGGCCAGGGAGGGCGATGATACCAATCCCAAAAAACACAGCAGTGGCAGCCAGTTTTATATTGTACAGGGAAAGATTTTTACGGATGCCGGACTTGATTCTGTTGAAACCTTTCGTTTAAAAGGAAAAAAATTGCCCGCCGCACACCGCGACGTGTATAAAACACTGGGTGGCGCCCCGCACCTGGATGGCAGCTATACCGTTTTCGGAGAAGTTATAAAAGGGCTGAATACCGTTGACAGTATTGCAGCGGTAGCCACTGGCGGAAAACAGGGTGCCGACAGGCCGTTGCGTGGGATAAGAATTATTAAAGCAAGACTGGTTAAAAGAAAATAGAACCGCTTATCAGACAAAGCGCCACATCTTCCGGCAGAAGGCCATTGGTGCAATCAGTTCTCCTTTGCGGGCAAATACCGTTTATCGTTTTTCAAGCAACCACCACAAGGGCTTTCTCGGTTTTACCTTATAATTGGTAGTAATATACTTCCTGATATGTTCTGTAGCCTCGTCTATATTGTCTGTAAGCAATACCAGTTTTAGATCTTCCGGCGAAATGGTTTTTTCTTTTGCCATCATATCCATATAATCCATCAGCGGCTGGTAATACGATTTTCCAAACAATACAATCGGGAATTGTATGATGGTCTTTGTCTGCACCAGTGTAAGCGTTTCAAAGAGTTCGTCCATGGTTCCAAATCCGCCCGGCATGATAACAAACGCATAGGAATATTTCTCCAGCAATGCTTTCCGGATAAAAAAATAACGAATGGTAATACTGGTTTGCACATAGGGATTTGGTTTTTGTTCAAAAGGCAATTGTATATTACAACCAACGGAAGCGCCCCCGTTTTCAAAAGCCCCGCGATTGGCAGCTTCCATAATTCCCGGACCACCACCCGTCATGGTGGTAAAACCAAGACCGGCAATCTGCTTTCCCATTTCACGCGCGGCAATATAGTAGGGATGGTTCTCTTTAAAACGGGCGGAGCCAAAAACGGTTACACAGGGCCCCACAAAATGCAGGGTCCGGAACCCCTTGATCAGCTGGCGGAATACACGGACAGCAAACAAAAACTCATAACCACGACTCCTGGGGCCGTCTAAATAAACATGTTCTTTTGAACTGATAATTTTTTCTTGCATTGCCATCAAATAAAGATAAAGGATAAAACGGATCAATGAATGTTGCCGCGGCCGTTAGGGGTAAGCAGCCGTTTATACCACCGGGTGCCAGCTGCCGGAAGGGTGGTATGTCAGGCACCAGTCTGGAACCCGAATTATTAATTGACGGGGTTGCTCGTCTTAACCACCTCATTTTATTACCTTGCAACACTTCAAATTATTTATATGCGCATTATCAGTTATAATTTAAATGGTATCCGCTCGGCCATGGGCAAAGGTTTTACAGACTGGCTGAAAACCGACCCCTCGGATGTGATCTGCGTACAGGAGACCAAGGCAAACAAAGACAATGTAGACCACAAACAGCTAACTGATTTGGGTTTTCATGATTATTGGTTTTCGGCCCAGAAAAAAGGATACAGCGGCGTGGCCGTGTTCACAAAAATAAAACCTGATAGTGTTGAATACGGCACCGGGCATAAGGTGAGCGACGACGAGGGGAGGGTTATCCAGCTTGATTTTGGCAATACCCGCTTAATAAATGCTTATTTTCCATCGGGTACTTCCGGCGATGAAAGACAAGCATTTAAATATGTATGGCTGGAAGAATTGCTGAATTACCTCAATAAACTCAGGAAAAAACATCCCCGGCTGATATTGTGCGGTGACTACAATATAGCACACAGAGAAATTGATATCCACGACCCCAAAGGCAATAAGAAATCCTCCGGTTTCCTGCCGGAAGAAAGAGCCTGGACCGACAAATTACTGGCCGGCGGCTGGATAGATACGTTCCGGGAATTTCATCCGGAGCCACACCGGTATAGCTGGTGGAGCCAGCGTTTTCCTTCTGTGCGTCTGCAAAACAAGGGATGGAGAATTGATTATATAAATGTGACCACACCCCTGAAAGAAAAGCTGAAATCTGCTGATATTTACCCCGAGATAAAACACAGTGATCACTGCCCGGTCTATCTTGACATTGATATCTAGCATTGACTTCTAAAAAAACCATAGAAATTATTCTGGAAATAATACTACATCATTGCCTGTCCGTTGTTTTTTTTTCAATTCTGTTGCTATGGTTGTTTACAATATTACCACCAAAGTTCATTTTTCCATAGACCTTGCCTGGTTGCAATGGCAGCAGGAGGAACACATACCTGCAATAATGGCCACCGGTTTATTTACGGCGTACAGGATATTCCGTTTGCTGGAACAGGACGATCCTGATGGAAATACTTATGCTGTTCAATATACAGCGGACACCGCCGCGCAGTACCAGGAATACCTGCTGGTCTTTGGCCCGGTCTTACGTGAAAAAGCAATCAAAAAATGGGGCGACAAAACCATCTCTTTTCGTTCCGTGCTGGAAGTTATACACTGATTGTGGATAATAAATCGTTGTGCACGCAATAAATAGTTGCCTGTATTCCGCTACAACCCAATACTGGCAAGCACTTCAGGGCAACTACGTGAAACACGCTGCTGTAAAGGGTTTCCTTGGTTGCGAGGTGTTAGCTGTTGCCTGGCGGGTTTCCATCAAAACGGTTAAAATGCTTGTTCCACGCGGGTTGCAGCAGTTTTTGGAAAAGAGAAAAAATAATAAAAAATTTTGCCGTTATTTAAAAGCATCTAAATTTGTCAGGCGTTAAATTTTTAAAACATCACACTATGAACAAAGCTGAATTAATTGCAAAAATTTCTGATGATGCAGGTATCACAAAAACACAGGGTAATACCGTTTTAGATTCTTTTATTGAAGCAGTCACTAAAACATTAAAGGGGGGCGGCAAGGTTACCCTTGTTGGTTTTGGTACCTTCTCTGTTAGCAAAAGAGCTGCACGTAATGGCCGCAATCCCCAGACAGGCGCTGTTATAAAAATCAAGGCCCGTAAAGTGGCTAAGTTTAAGGCAGGTAAAGAATTGGCTGCTAAGTTATAATTTCGGGTAGACCGTATTCAAAAGCCCCGCCTGCTGGTAATAGGTAACGGGGCTTTTGCTTTAGTTGTATCTTTGCCAGGGTGCAGTTGCCCGATGGATAGAATTATATAAAACATAAAATAGAAAATATGGGAAGAGGAGACAAAAAAACAAAAAAGGGAAAAATCTTCAAAGGTTCTTTTGGCAAAAGCAGGCCCGCCAATTCACCGGTTGTTAAAAAAGCCGCTGCTAAAAAAGAAACCAAATAGTTCCTGGTAATCCGTTCATCGTTCAAAGTTCATGGTTCCCGGTACCTGACCGGCAACCATGAACTTTGAACCATAGAACGAAGCGCCAATCAGGGTGCCAGCCGTTCTAGCTGCCAGTTGCCAGTCTCCTGTAAGCTGTATTGAATGCGGTCGTGCAGACGGCTGGGTCTTCCCTGCCAAAACTCCATGGTGATGGGTTTTACGCGATAACCGCCCCAATAGGGTGGCCGCGGAATTGTTTCGTCCGGAAACTCGCTTGCGAATCTTTTCTCATTTTCTGCCAGCCAATCGCGGCTGCTGACGATCCGGCTTTGCGGAGAGGCCCAGGCGCCGATGCGACTGGCTACCGGCCGGATGTTGTAGTAGTCGTCGCTTTCCGCCGGGGTTGTTTTTTCTACCAGGCCCGTAATCCTCACCTGCCGTTCCAGTTCTTTCCAGAACAAAACAAGACAGGCCCGGGGGTTTTCCTGCAACTGCATGCCTTTAAAGCTTTCATAATTGGTAAAAAAAACAAAGCCGCGCTCATCAAATCCTTTTAATAAAACAATGCGTGCGGCCGGCAGACCCGTTGCAGACGCCGTTGCAAGGGTCATAGCGTTTGCTTCGTCAATGCCCGCATGCAATGCCTCGTTCCACCATTTTTCGAATTGCAGTACCGGCTTTTTCTCCAGTTCCGTTTCCAGCAAAGATTGTTGCTTATAGTCTTTCCTGATATCAGCAATATTCATAATTAATTTTTTTTCTTTCTTGCTAAACTGTACCTTATAACAAAATTAGTTCATCACACCAAAACCCCGTTTATGGACCAGAAAACAATCAGCTGGGTAAGCTATATTACCCTTATTGGATGGATTATTGCATTGGTAACCTATAATTCATCCAATGATAAAAGCTCTCTCGCAAGGTTTCACCTCAGACAATCCTTTGGGATTTTTGTTACCGGCATCGCACTCTATATTGCCATCATTATGTTATCGCTGGCAATGCCGCTGTTCTTTTTTGTGATTCCGTTTATTGGTATCGGCATTTTTATCCTGGCTATTTTAGGGCTGATAGCCGCCATCAATGGCGAAGAAAAGCCCGTTCCGCTGCTGGGCGATTTCTACCAGAAGACTTTCACTTTTATAAACTGAGACAAGAATCAACACGAAGGGAGCTACATGCACCAGGGAACTCGCAATAACGCCAGTGCGGTTATTTCACCAGGGTACCCACATTTTCACCCTGCACTACTTTCAGAAGATTGCCCGGTTTGTTCATATCAAAAACAATAATAGGAAGCTGGTTCTCCATACAGAGGGTAAATGCCGTCATATCCATCACCTTCAGGTTTTTTGATATGCATTCCGCAAAGCTGATGGTATCATATTTTACGGCGCCGGGGTCTTTTTCAGGATCAGCCGTGTAGATTCCGTCTACTCTTGTCCCTTTCAAAATAACCTCGGCCTTTATTTCTATGGCCCGCAGGGAACCGGCGGTATCTGTTGTAAAATAAGGATTGCCGGTACCGGCGCCAAAAATAACTACCCGGCCTTTTTCTACATGACGCATGGCGCGCCGGCGTATATAGGGTTCGGCTATTTGTTCCATTTTAATAGCGCTTTGCAAGCGGGTAAACACACCTGCTTTTTCCAAAGCAGCCTGCAGGGCCATGCCATTGATAACGGTTGCCAGCATACCCATATAGTCTCCATGCGCCCGTTCAATCCCTGTTTCGGCTTCATTCATACCCCGGTAAATATTGCCGCCACCAATTACAATCGCTACTTCAGCACCCGCGTCTACAATGGTCTTTACTTCCTTTGCATATTGGGCCAGTATAGAAGCACTCAGCGGTTCGTATCCGTCGTCGCTTTTGCCCATCAATGCCTCACCCGAAAGCTTTAATAAAACGCGTTTGTACTTTAATTGCATGGAAAAAATTTTCGTTGCGAATATAGGTATTTAATCGGGACGCACGATTAGCGGGCCGGGACGGGATGGCAACAAGCGCCAGCCGGTTTACCTGCGGGGATCTAAAAATGGATCGGCCGGGTGGGAACAGACGGTACTACAATGTTTTTCAGCTCTCCTATCAACGCAATATGAGCTTGTTGCCGCTGTAAGCTTTTTTTAATAATACACTGAAAACCCGCGCGGGAAAACAGAAATCTTTACCGCTGCAAGATCCCGAAAGATTTTGCGAAGAAAGGTTGGGCTACAGCGCAAACAAGGTGTTCTTTTTTGTATCACCGGATAAGCTTAGGCCGAACGGTGAATGGCTTGTTTAGCGGTGCACTATTTTAAACCGGGGCCTGCTTCGGAGCGTACCCGGGTATTTCATTTGCGCAAACCCGTTAGGTAAACAATATAAAAGAGGGGTTGATTGCTGAATAAGTACCTGTTTTTATAGCAGCCGAAATTTTGAATATGATTATCTACCGTGACTATCGTTTGGGCATGGCTATATATGCTGTGGATAGGTGAAACGGCTCCGGCTATATAAGCATGGCAATAGATAAATGCTTATTTGCTTATTTTTGCGGTCAGTCAATGAAAACAATGATAAAAATTATAGGATTCTTTTATTTTTGCATCCTTTTTTATATTTTTTTTCTTGCGAGACGCAGACCGCACCCAACTTTTTTCCTGCACAAAGCGCCGGTAAATCTTATTCCGGTAAGAAATAAATTAATTACCATTTCCGAATACAATAAACTAATCTCCGCAGACAGATGGCTTTTTATTAGCGACCTTTTTGGGAATATCATTTTATTTCTTCCCCTACCATTCTTTCTGTTTTTTATTTTCGGCATAAAAAAATCCTCAAAAATCATATTTGTTTCCTGCTTAACCAGCATTTGTATTGAGTTCATCCAGTTCTTTTTCAGTATAGGTATGGCGGATATTGATGATGTAATTTTAAATACACTGGGGGCTGCTCTTGGTGTAGTAATTTTGAAAGCATTAAAAAAAAT
>JBDTVE010000052.1:0-3491 GCA_040007355.1 Bacteroidota bacterium
GGTAACTACTACTCGCCTTAACTTCATCGAATGATTTTTACTTATTTTGCGTTGCTTTCCAGGTAAGTGATAGCATCACCTACTGTACTGATTTTTTCAGCCTGATCGTCAGGAATAGCAATGTTGAATTCCTTTTCGAATTCCATAATCAGTTCAACGGTGTCCAGTGAATCGGCACCCAGGTCGTTGGTGAAAGAAGCCTCGTTGGTAACTTCTGCTTCTTCTACACCCAGTTTGTCAACAATGATCTTTTTAACTCTTGTTGCGATGTCTGACATTTTAGTAAAGTTTAGTTACGGCTGCAAAAATATACTTTTTGCATTAACCACAATGAACACGGCCTTTTTTATTATTGGGCCTGTTTTAGTATAAAAAAGGGGGTGTAATAGCCTTTTTTACCCACCAGGCTATATAAACAGCGGCTTATCCAAAAAGTTGGCTGGAGCGCCCAAATATATCCCCGGGAACCTGATTTCCAGGGTCGCTTTATAAATAATTAAAGGTGTCGCGGCCTGACCCGCGCACAATTTTATTAATTTCAGCGTTGATAATAACAGATGCAAAAATGGGTTACACTATATTTCCTTTTACTGGCAAACCACATTTTTGCCCAGCTTACGTACCAGCACCTTTATGTTGACTACGACAGCGCAGTAACTTACAGAAACCTGCGCATTATACCCATCCGTTACAAAGGCCCCGGCAATGATGTGCCAGCCGCCATCCGGCAAAACACCGTATCCCTGGCCCAGGCATTACAACAGGGCCTGGTTACCGTACAGGAAAGGGGTACTACTGCCATTGAAAACGTGCACTGGCTCTCACTGTACAATAATTCCGATAAAAACGTTTTTGTTTCCTCGGGTGAGGTGCTGGCCGGCGGGCGCCAGGACAGGATAGTAAGCCGGGATACTCTGGTTATTGCCAGGTCTGGGCGCATAGACCTGCCCGTCATGTGCGTGGAAGAAGGCCGCTGGAGCGAAAAAGATAAGAAATTTGCCTACAAGAGAATGGCGAATACCCATTTGCGTAAGACACTCGACGAAACCAGGAGCCAGGTACAGATCTGGAAAGAAATAGACAGCCAGTTGGAAAGAGACAAAGTCAAAAACAAAACGCTGGCTTACCTGGCGCGGGATAAAAACAAGGCTTTTGTGGCGTTGCAAAACGACTACTGGCAATATTTTGAAAACAGGTTTGGAAGGCCCGACAGTAATTTTGTGGGGATTGTTTGTCTCTCTGGCGACAAAATACTGGGGTCCGATATTTTTATCAGCCCCAACCTGTTTTATGGAAACCTGCGGCCCCTGGTAGAAGGTTATATTGAAGAAGCCGCCCTATTCGGCCATCCCCCCGCGGTATCCAACGACCAGGTTCGCCAGTACCTGGACCAGTTTTTACAGGATGAACAAACGCAGGAAGCATTTGTAAAAAAGAACGGGCGGCTTTTTAAGGCAATGGGGAAAGTGATTCATATTACCACATATTGATGACAGCATGTTATACCTGAGACAAACTCCCTGGCTAATAAAGAAATGGCTATACCCCAACTACCTGTGGAGCATGCCGCGCAATCAAAAAAAAATCTACCTCAGCTTCGACGATGGCCCGCACCCGCAGGCAACCGGCTTTGTGCTGGATGCTTTAAAGAAATACAATGCCAGGGCCAGCTTTTTTTGCATTGGCAAAAATGTGGCAGCCCATCCGGAAATCTATAAGCGAATCCTGACGGAAGGCCATGCCACCGGCAATCACACCCATGATCACCTAAACGGGTGGAAGACAAAAGACCGTGTTTATTTTGACAATATCATACAGGCATCCCAATATATAGATAGCCGCTTGTTTCGTCCGCCCTATGGCCGTATTACCCGTTTTCAGGCCCGGCAGGCCGCGGAGAAACTGGGGTTTACCATCGTTATGTGGTCGGTGCTCAGTGGCGACTTTGATGTTCGCATCAGCCCCCAAAAATGCTGGGATAATGTAAAACGGTTTGCCGGCAATGGTTCGGTAATTGTTTTCCATGACAGTGAAAAGGCCCTGGAACGCATGCAATATGCGTTAACCGAAACGCTGGCTTACTTCAGTGAGCGGGGGTTTGTTTTTGAAAAATTGGGTGGCCACCAGTAACGGTAATTAACAGCAGCGCTTGTTGGTGGTTACCGCTAAAACCCTTGCTGCAAAAGAGTTTTGGCCATTAATGGCCCTAAAAAAGTTTGGGCCGGGGTAGAAACCCTGGCCCGTTTTTAATCCGTACCCTATGAAAACTGATTTAAAGGTATAATTTTATTTTATCAATACAAACTAAATTCCTGCGGCCAAAAATTATTATTCTTAGCCCGGCAATACCCGCACCCGGTTCGGGCATACCGGTACCAGGCGCCGGTTATAGCAAACCCCGTATGCCGGGCACCCTGGCTTCTTTACCGGCTACCCATTTTTGAATGGCAAAACGTAAAAAATAAAACTGGAAAGGGTAGCTTTACGAAGCCATTTGTGTAATAAAAATGTTTCGTCCTGTTATTTTACGAACATTGCCCTGCGTTAATTATTCCAGTAGCTGCAGCAACAGTCCGTTTTAATGTATTTGCTATGATGCTTACAGACACCCATTGCCATTTATACCTGAATGAATTTAACGAAGACCTTCCGCAGGTCATTGACCGTGCAACCGCCGCGGGGATCGGCAGTTTTTATCTGCCGGCCATCGACAGCACGGTTATTGACGCCCTGTTGCAGACAGAGAAGGATTTCCCCGGCAGGTGTTTTGCCATGATGGGTTTGCATCCTTGTTCTGTAAAAGAAAACTACGAGGAAGAACTGCTGATTGTTGAGCAATGGCTAACCCGCCGAAAATTTGCGGCGATAGGAGAAACGGGGCTTGACTTCTACTGGGATAAAACATTTTTACCGCAGCAATACGAAGCGTTTAAAAAACAGGTGGGCTGGGCAAAAAAGTATCGGGTGCCGGTGGTTATTCATTCCAGGCAGTCTACAACGGAATGTATCGAGGTGATAAAAGAATTAAAAGACACAGACCTTACCGGTATTTTTCATTGTTTCGGGGGCAGCCTGGAGGAAGCGCTTCAAATAACGGAGCTTGGATTTTACCTGGGTATCGGCGGAGTGGTTACCTATAAAAATTCCGGCCTGGCGTCCGTGCTGGAAAAACTGCCCCTTGACAATATCGTGTTGGAAACCGATGCCCCTTACCTGACGCCTGTGCCTTTCCGCGGGAAAAGAAATGAAAGCGCCTACCTGGGATATATTGTACAGAAAATCGCGGATATAAAAAAAATGAGCGTGGAGGAAGTGGCAGCCATCACCAGCTTCAACGCACAACAGGTTTTTGGACGGGACAGTACCTCGTAATTGTATAACTACTGATTCTTCGCCAAGGGTGAGCCGCCCGAAGAAAGGGCGACCCACCCGCCCCGCTACCGGTGTCTCTTCCGGTCATACACTCACCCATGGTTGGTGTCCTTCACCAA
>JBDTVE010000053.1:0-8970 GCA_040007355.1 Bacteroidota bacterium
AAAAGAGAAAGAAAAGTGTACTGAAACTCAACAAAAACAGGCACTTAACAAACAAAGGAAAGATAATTACTTTCCGATACAAAACTTGCTAAAAATATAATCCAACTGGTCTTTGTTGGTTATTTCGCCGGTTATTTCGCCCAGCCAGTGCAGGCAGTTGCGAATATCCGGGCTGAGCAGGTCGCCGGAAAGATGCTGCTCCAACCCGGTTTTTACTTCCACCAGCGAAGCCGCCAGCTGCTGCAAGGCGCCGTAATGCCGCGCATTGGTAACCAGCGTTGCTTCTGTATTAATACCACCTGTAGCAACCGCTTTCACCAGCTCATTTTTTAAATCGTCAATATGCAGCCGTTCTTTTGCAGACACCAGGAGCAGTTTATCAAAATCAATAAATTTTTTGCCGGCCTGCTGTAGCTTATCGGCCTTATTGCCCACCAACAGGTATTGCAGCCCTTCCTTTTTAAAATCGTCTTCTACGGCACTGAGTTCGGCCGGACTGAGTTCCGCTACATCAAAGAGGTACAGCACCAGATCAGCCTGGCGCATTTTTTCCATGGCCCGCTCCACCCCAATGCTTTCAATGGTATCGCTGGTATGAGTCCGGATACCGGCCGTATCAATCAGCCGAAACAACAGCCCTTCAAGATTGATCACTTCTTCGATTGTGTCGCGCGTGGTACCCGCTATCTCGCTTACAATAGCGCGGTTCTCGTTTAACAGGGTGTTAAGCAGGGTAGATTTGCCGGCGTTGGGCCGCCCGATGATGGCTACCTGCACACCGTTTTTTATTACGTTTCCCAGAGCAAAAGAATCAAGCAGGCGCTGCGTGGTCTGTTGCAGTTCGTTCACCAGCGTTGTAAACTGATGGCGGTCGGCAAATTCTACATCTTCTTCCGCAAAATCAAGCTCCAGTTCTATTAAGGCGGAGAACCGGATAAGCTGCTCCCTGAGCGCCAGCAGGGCGCCGGAAAACCCGCCCCGCATATTATTGATAGCAGCTTTTCGGCTGGCTTCGGTATTACTGGCAATCAGGTCGGCCACGGACTCGGCTTGGGCCAAATCCATTTTCCCGTTTAGAAAAGCCCGTTGGGTAAACTCACCGGCCTTTGCCAGCCGGGCACCTTTACGTAGACAGGCCTGAACCAGCTGCCCCAGTATAAAAGGCGAGCCATGACCCGAGATCTCCACCACATCTTCACCGGTATAGGAACGGGGCGTCTTAAAAATTGTGACCACGGCCTCATCCAGTACGGTATTGCCATCCTTCAAAATGCCTACGTGTACGGTGTGGGAGGCCTGGGCCTGCAGATCCTTTGATGTAAACAGGGCGTCCGCAATGGCGATGGCCTGGCTGCCGCTCATTCTCAGTACCCCAATAGCGCCAATACCCGGCGGGGTGGCCAGGGCAACTATGGTATCATCCCAATCGCGCAGGCTCGCTTTCATGCTGAAATGGTTTAGCCATCAAAAATAACACAGTACCCCAATAAAAAATCCCCTCTTAAAAAGAAGGGATTCTGATAAAATAATTTCAATAGTAATTCATTATTGTGTTTCCAGCCTGAAGGTGATGGGTTGTTTTTTGTACGATTTAACGTGGCGGCCGTTTTGAATGGCTGGTTTCCATTTACCGCTTTTCTTGATTACGCGTACGGCCTCGCTCCTTAGTTCATTGGGACCGCTAATGGCTTCCACATCACTCACAAGGCCTTCCTTGTCTACAATAAACTGCACTACTACGGTACCCTGTATTTCATTGTCCTGGGCATCCTGTGGGTAGACCAGGGTCTTGTACAGGTATTTACCCCAATCGTTCGGATTATCGCCGTATTGCGATTCTGTTTCCACTTTGGTAAATGTTTTATCCCAATCTTCTTCCACTTTCTTAGGCGCTTCCACTACACCCTTGCCATTGTCTACCGGGGGGGTAATACCATCGTCTTTAATACCTTCCTGGTTAATGGTGCCTATTTTGATATCTTCCAGTTTTTCCTGTTCCGGTGGTTTTTCTTCTTCTTTTACTTCCTCGTCCTTTACAATCTTGGGCGGGGTAAACTTGGCCATTTCCACTTTGGGCGGCTCCTGTTTGGGCGGGGGCGGCGGTGGTGGCGGCTCGTTTTTCTTCTCTTCCTGTTTTATCTCTTCCAGTTGCACATCCTGCACCACCATTTTCTGTTTTCCTGAATTGGCGGATAGGGTATTGGCAACAAGATAGCTTATAAATATCAGCAACAGGATGGCGGCCATACCCACCAGTGCCATAGTAAGGCGCTTTTTATAAGACCTGCGCAGCTCATAAGCGCCATATTCCTTGTTGCGGCCATCAAAAATGATGTCCAGAATATCGGCACTCATTATTTTATTTACATCTAACATGGTGTTTCTTTTAAAATAAGATGCTTTTCAATTATAATTCCACAAAGAAAATCGCTTATTTGCCGCCGCTCTTTTCGGTTGCCTGTACCAGTTGGTATTCCACCGGTGAAATTTCCACCGTTGCATACCGCTTTACTTCGTTAATAAGCATTTCATCCAGTATATCCACTACGTTCTTATACGTGCAGTCCTGGTCTGGTTTAATAATCACCACAAAATCTTTGGGATCGGTAGATTTCTTTTTAGCGAGGATCTCATTCCTGATTTCCTTAAAATTGGTGCTTTTAAAATTTGACGCATCTGGCGCCAGTATCCCTTCGTAGTAATAAACCTGGTCGTTTTTTCCCAGCATGATGGTCAAAACGGCCGATTCCTTTACCTTGTTCTGATCTTCTGGCTTGTCGGTGTCCTTAGGCAGGCCCAACCGCATGGCCGTAGGCTGACTCATTGTAGCGGTAAAGATGAAAAAAGTAATCAACAGAAAGCCCAGATCCACCATTGGTGTAAGATCTATCCTGGTAGAAAGCTTTTTGGATTTTTTTACACCCGGGCCTTTTTTCTGACTTCCGCCGGAAGTATCCATTTCTGACATGGCATATTGTTTTTAAAAATGTAAATAATTCTTATCTGACCCATTTACTTGACCTTGCCCATGTTGGCTTTGTACAATTCTGAACCCACAGGCACGCCTTCAGGAGTTGTAACCATTTGAAATTTAAGAAGGTCATTCTTTTTAAAAGCGTTGAGCACCCCCTGGAATGCAGGGTATTTAGAATTGTTATCCCCCTTCACCAGCAGCTCCATTTTCTTACCCTCGAAAGCTTGTTTGGCCGCATACAGCCAGTCAGTCAACTGGTTGTTTAGCGTGTCCGTAACTGGTATTCCGTCCATTTTTATTTTTTTCACATCATCTGCCGGTGTGTTCAGCAAACCTCCCAACTGCGAAAAAGGAACGCCCACATAAGAACTCGGACGAGCAAAAGCAGCCATTTGGGCGGCACTCAGGTTCAACTGTTTAGCCGCGCTAATGGACGAAATAATGGCCTTTTTTTCATCCGTGTTTTTATCTGAAATGGAGATATAAACTTTGCCGTCTTTATCGATGGTAATTAAGACAACATCGTTTTCTGGCGCAGTCTTGGAAGAAACAGAACTAGGCGTTGCCACGGTCAGTGCTTCCGCTGGTTTAAACTTGGTTGCTAATATAAAAAAAGACAGTAACAGAAATGCCACATCGCACATAGCGGTCATATCTATTGTAGTGCTTTTGCGTGCTACTTTAACTTTTGGCATGATATATAAATTAATTCAAACTTATTAGATTCAACACCCGCTAGTTTCCATAAACACCGGCGGGGAAAATCAATATATCCCGGCTTATTTGTACAGAGAAGCATAGCTCTGTGTCAGCGTAAACCCACTTTCATCAATACCATAAGTAATGGAATCAATTTTTGTAGTGAACACGTTATAGAAAATGATGGCCACGGCAGAGGTTCCGATACCCAGCGCGGTATTATAAAGAGCCTCGGAGATACCTTCTGATAATTTACCGGCAGCTTCACCACCACCTTCGGCACCTAATGCGGAGAAAGCCACAATCATACCGATAACCGTACCCAACAGCCCCATCAATGTAGCTACTGAAGCAATGGTAGAAAGAAATACCAGGTTTTTTTCCAGCATCGGCAGCTCCAGCGCGGTTGCTTCCTCCACTTCTTTCTGGATAGACAATACCTTTTGTTCGGTGTCTAACTGGGTGTCGCTGATTAATTCTTTGTACTTGCGCAGACCGGCTTTCATTACATTGCCAACAGAGCCTTTTTGTTTATCGCATTCTCCAAGAGCAGCATCTACATTCCTGTTAGCCAGGTGGTATTGCACCTTGCGGATAAACTCAGCATTGTTACCGGTACCGGTAGCTTTGGAAACCGTCAGGAAACGCTCAATCACAAAGGTTACCACGGTAAGAAAAGCTCCAATGAGGATAGGCACAATGATACCGCCTTCATACATTTTTGCAAAACCGTTTATGGGTCCTTGACGTTTTGGCCAGAAACCTGTATTTGCTTTACCGATTGCAAAATTATCGGGAGCGCCGATTACAAACCGCCAGATGATATACCCCAAAATAATACACGCCAGCGGGGCTATCCAGGAAATTGAATTACCTGACTTCTTCGGTTGTACAGATGAAGTGGAAGCCTTAGCTGCAGTTGGTCTTGTTTCTGCCATGATCGTTTGTTTTTAGTGTTTTTAGTAATTTTAAATAACCAGTAGTGTGTTTTAAAGACACAATTCTACTGAAAAAAGATTTTAAAAAATCAGATTAAGGAATATAATTATTTTACAGGGCACACAAGATAGGGATTTTCTGTTTTCAGCAAACCCCGTTTATCCACATATGCCTGGCTTAATTGGTATTGGATGGAACTCGTAAGATAAAGGATTTAAAAATAAGGAAACTTTTCCTCTTAAATAAAAAATAATCCTTTTGTAGGTACCGCAAATACTTGCTATTATCTTTTAGTTAATTTCACCGCAAAACAATTTATTTTCATGCGTATTCCAAGATATAATCCGCCCAAACTGTTGCTGCTGTTCCTGCTTCTCCTGGCGGTGCCGGTGCTGGCGCAGGACAAAAAGCCCCCGGTAACTTCTGTACCCGTTACGGGCAGCATGCCGCCCATCCCGGGGTTCAGCCTGTACAGGCAGGGGCCCAAACCCTATAAAGACGTCATCACCGACAAAGCCGTTACCAGCCAGGGCCTGTTCACCATTCATAAAGTGGAGGAAAAATGGTATTTTGAAATTGCAGACTCCCTGCTGGGTCGCGACATCTTAATTGTTAACCGCCTCTCCAAAGCTGCCGCGGGCATGCGCAACTTTTTCTTGGGGTATGCCGGTGACCAGATAGGCAATAATGTGGTGAGCTTTGAAAAAGGTCCGAACAACAAAATATTCCTGAAGAAGATCTCCTTTGACGAACTGTCGAAAGACAGCCTGCAGCCCATGTATCGCGCGGTGATGAATTCCAATATACAACCCATTGTTGCCGCTTTTGATATTGCCGCTTATAACAAAGACTCCACCGGCAGCATCCTGGACATGACGACTTACATTAATGCCGATAACGATATCCTGAACTTTGCCTCCAATGTTAAATCACAGTTCCAGGTGGGCAGCCAGCAAACAGACAAATCATACATCGTTTCCGTAAAAACCTATCCGCTTAACGTTGAAATAAAAACGGTTAAAACATATAACAAAAGCGGGGGCAGCTTTGGTACCCCAACCGCGCTGCCCTTTGGCTCTACCGGTGGTGGACAGTTGCTTACCATGGAGCTCAACAGCTCGCTTTTATTGCTTCCGAAAACCACCATGCAGCAACGATTTTTTGATCCCCGGGTAGGCTTTTTTGCCCGGAACTATACCGATTTTGATGCCAACCCCCAGGGCGTAAAAGATGTTACCATGATAGTAAGGTGGCGACTGGAACCAAAAGACGAAGACATTGAAAAATACAAACGCGGGGAACTGGTAACGCCCAAAAAACCCATTGTCTACTATATTGACCCGGCTACCCCAAAAAAATGGGTGCCCTATTTAATACAGGGTGTAAACGACTGGCAGGTGGCTTTTGAAAAAGCCGGTTTTAAAAACGCCATTATAGCCAAAATGGCTCCCACACCGGAGGAAGACAGTACCTGGAGCCTGGAAGACGCCCGCTTTTCCGCCATCGTATACAAACCATCTGAGATAGCCAATGCCAGCGGTCCAAATATACACGACCCCCGCAGCGGTGAAATACTTGAAAGCCATATCAACTGGTATCATAATGTAATGAGCCTGCTCAGGAACTGGTACTTTATTCAATGCTCACCTGTTGACCCGCGCGCACGGAAAATGCATTTCGATGATGAACTGATGGGCCAGCTGATACGTTTCGTTTCATCTCATGAGGTAGGACATACCCTGGGCCTTCGCCATAACTATGGTTCCAGCTCTACCGTGCCGGTTGAAAAACTGCGCAACAAAGCCTGGGTAGAGGCCAACGGTCACACGCCCTCCATAATGGACTACGCCCGGTTTAATTATGTGGCGCAGCCGGAAGACAGCGTTGGACCAGCCGGCCTGTACCCCCGTATAGGCGACTACGATAAATGGGCCATTGAATGGGGATATAAAAAGTTATACGATGCCCCCACGGCCGAAGCCGAACTGCCGATACTGAACAAGCTAACAACAGAACGCCTGCAACACAACAAGCGCCTGTTTTTTGGAACCGAGCTGAACCCCGATGATCCGCGTTCCCAGAACGAGGACCTGGGCGATGACGCCATGAAAGCAGGAACCTACGGCATTAAAAACCTGCAGCGCATTATACCCAACCTGGAAACCTGGACCCGGGAACCCAACGAAGATTACAGCAACCTGTCTGATATGTATAACGAGGTGGTCATACAGTTCAACCGGTACCTGATTCATGTAATAAAAAATATCGGTGGCATCTATGAAACCCCCAAAATGGTGGAGCAGCCAGGCCCTGTATACGAATACACATCAAAAGCAACCCAGGAAGCGGCCATGGCTTTTCTGAACAAAAATATTTTTACTACCCCCACCTGGTTAATCAACCGGGAAATATCGGGCAAAACAGGCAGCGACCCGGTAACAGTGCTGGGTGCACGTATGGAAGGCGTGTTGAATGCATTGCTGACCAACAGCCGGATGAACAAATTGATCAGCGCCGAAGCCAGCCTCGGAAATAAAGCTTATTCTCTAACGGAATTAATGTCCGATTTGCAAAAAGATATCTGGAGCGAATTATACAGCAAAAAACCCATTGATGTGTATCGCCGTAACCTGCAAAAAGCCTTTGTAGAAAAATTTTCAAGCATTGCAAACCCCGGGGCACCGGCGGCGGGTTCCTTTGGCGGTATTGTTATTTCTTTTGGTGGCGGCGATATCAAAAAAACGGATATTGTTTCAATAGCCAAAGGAACCCTTCGAAACCTGCGGACCGATATCAACACGGCGTTGCCTGCCATGCACGATAAAATGACCCGTTATCATTTACTGGATATGCTGGAAAGGATTCAAAAAATACTAAAACCTAAATAAAAATATTTTATTGCGGCCCCAGGTGCCGTATTGGATAAAGATGTCTTCCTGATTTTTATTGATTGCACCCGCCAGCGGAATGAATAAGGACAAGCATTAAAAACCGGCTGTTCAAAAATTGATTATTCGTACCGCAGGGCCTCAATGGGATTAAGCCTGGAGGCCTTCAGGGCGGGATAGATACCGGCAGCCAGGCCTACAATGCTGCAGATAAAGATTCCCAGTATTACCCAACCCCAGGGTACCACAAAACCGGTGCTCATCAGCATACTAACTATATTGCCCAGCAAAATGCCAATAAATATGCCGAAGGCCGCGCCCAGCAAGCTGATAATGATAGATTCATACAGGAATTGGTTGCGCACGTTTCGTTGTTTGCCGCCGATCGCCTTAATAAGACCCACTTCCTTGGTGCGCTCGGTTACCGCCACCAGCATAATATTCATCAGTCCTATGGCGGCACCCATTAGAGTAATAAAACCTATCACAATGGCAGACAATGTAAGCCACTGCAGGTTTTTGAGCAGCATATCCACAAAGCTGTCGCTTTTATCAATCAAAAAATTATTCCCTTCCGTGGTGGTTAACTTGCGTACGGCCCGGAACGTACCTTCCGCCTCGCCAATGCCCGCATCCAGCAATTTTACATCCTGCACTTTTATGCCAATTGAAAACGAGGTATTGTTGCCATTGTTAAAAAAACGTCTTACATTATTATAAGAACTGATAACGGAATTGTCCCAGCTAAAGCCCAGGGTTGAACCCTTTTCCTGAAGCACGCCAATTACCCGGAAGGGTATATTGTTGACGCGAACAATTTTCTCCAGCGCTCTTTCCGGGTTCTCCCCAAACAGGGTGGTGGCCACGTCCTTGCCCAGCAAACATACATTGCGGCCCGACTCCACATCCAGATCATTCAGGTTTCTGCCGGTACTGATTTTATACCCGTTGAGATCAACAAAATTGTCATCCCCTCCCGATACCCGAACGGTTGGATTGGTCTTCTTGTTTTCAAAACTAACGGTGGTATTGTTGGCGCCCGAGATGGAAAGACCTACCTGCGAAGGGAATTTATAATATTGTTTAAAGGCTTCCGCCTGTTGTTTGGAAATGGGTTTATTCTGGTTCGACTGCTTTTCTTTTTTCTGTCCTTTTTTTTCTTTCTGCGCGCCCTGGTCGTTGTGCATCCGCCACATTTGTTTGTAACGCAGGCTGAATCCGTTGGCACCCATTGCTGAAAAACTTTCTGTAAATTTCTGAGTCATGGCTTCAATAGCCGTACGGATACCCACCAGGGCAGCAATCCCCAGCGCAATAATGGCTACGGTGATCCCCGTTCGCAGTTTGTTGCTGCGGATGGTGCGAAACGACAGTGAAACATTATCCAGTAAATTCATCTCCTAAAATTAGGGATTCCTGTACGAAACCACCAAGGAGTTATATAAGCGGAAAAAGGGGCGGCCGGGATTA
>JBDTVE010000054.1:0-9946 GCA_040007355.1 Bacteroidota bacterium
TCTGCATCATTTCCTGGTCCATGCCGGTCATGGTAATGGTGATAAAGGCACCGGCCAGTATTTGTTTCAGAAAAAATAATTTATTGTCAGGGTTGGTAAAAAAAACCTTTGAATATCCTCTATCGTGCATAGCGGCCAGGCTATCGCCAATACCCAGGTGCAGGTGGTTGAGGATATAGATAACGCAGATAACCAGGCCCGCCAGCATACAGGTAGTCTGCAGGGTATCGGTCCATACAATTGTTTTAACCCCGCCTTCATAGGTATACAGCAATATCATTACCAGTACAACCAGGGTGGCTACCCAGAAAGGTATCCCGAAATTTTTCAAAATGGCTTCCTGCAGGATATTTATCACCAGGTACAATCGCGCGGTGGCGCCCAGGGTGCGCGACAGGATAAAAAAGGAAGCCCCGGTTTTATAGGAGGCAAAACCAAGACGGCTACCCAGGTAATTATAAATGGATGTCAGGTTGAGCCGGTAATACAGGGGCAGCAATACAAATGCAATGATGAGATAGCCGATTACATAACCCAGGGTTATCTGCAGGTAGGCGAAAGACTCGCTGGCCACCGCGCCGGGTACGCTTACAAAGGTGACGCCGCTCAGCGAAGTGCCAATCATTCCAAAAGCCACCAGCATCCAGTTGGAGTTTTTGTTCCCGATAAAAAAAGAGTCGTTGTTTGAATTGCGCGACGTGTACCAGGCTACTACCAGCAGGATGATGAAATACCCGATAATAAAAGAAAACAACAAGATTGGTGACATAGTCAGACAGTATGATTAATAAATTTCTGGCTTTAAATATAAATATCTTTGACGGTATAAAACTCTTTGTTAAGTTGTGCCCTGATTTATGGCACTGGTTACCTCAAAAAAATTCAGACCATGACGATTGAAGCAGTCGCAGTATTTTGTGGATCTAAACATGGAGTCAACCCTTTATTTATAGAACACGCATCGGAACTTGGCAAATACCTGGCCATGCTGAAATTAAAATTAATATACGGTGGTGCCCGGGAAGGTTTGATGGGAGCGGTAGCCGATGCGGTACTGGAAAACGGCGGCACGGTAATGGGTGTTATACCAAAAGTACTGGCGGAATGGGAACACCAGCACGTGGGACTGACCGAACTGGCGGTGGTACCAGACATGCATAGCCGGAAAAAAATGATGTATGATATGAGCGATGCCGCCGTTGTATTGCCCGGTGGATTTGGCACGCTGGATGAATTATTTGAAATGCTTACCTGGAACCAGTTAAGGATACACGACAAAAAAATTTACCTGCTGAACTCTGCAGGATTTTACACTCATCTCATAAACCACCTTCGCTGTCTGGAAAAAGAAGATTTTCTATACGAGCCGCTGGAACACCGCGTTGTACTTTGCAATACTCCCGTTGAATTGTTTAACAAGATTGGATAACTACCGGCTGGGCGCCCGGGCAGGATTCTGGTGGCCGCTGTTTTCTATACAATCCCGTCTACCTGCATTGTCTTATCAATCTTGAGGACCAGGCCCTGCAATACTTTGCCTGGCCCTACTTCCGTAAATTTAGAAGCGCCATCTTTTATCATTGCCTGCACACTTTGTGTCCAGCGAACAGCGCCCGTAAGCTGTTCAATCAGGTTTTGTTTTATCTCTTCGCGATCATATACAGCGCGGGCCACCACGTTCTGGTAAACATGGGCAGTAGGCTGGTGAAAAGTTATTTTTTCAATGGCATCTTTTAATTCCTTCCTGGCCGGCTCCATCAACGGCGAATGAAAGGCTCCGCCTACCGGTAACACCAGGGCGCGTTTTGCGCCTGCGGTTTTCATTCGTTCGCAGGCGATCTCAATGCCCTTATTGGTGCCGCTGATAACCAGCTGGCCAGGGCAGTTGTAATTGGCCGGAACAACAATCTCACCGGTCTCGTCCTGAACCTGGCGGCAGATAGCTTCTACTTTTTCATCGTTTAGGGCCAGTACCGCCGCCATGGTGGAAGGGTTTAATTCACAGGCCGCCTGCATGGCTTTTGCACGGATGCTCACCAATAGCAAGCCATCCTCAAAACTCAGGGTGCCATTGGCTACCAAAGCAGAAAATTCGCCAAGTGAGTGACCGGCCACCATATCGGGTTTTACATTCCCGATGCTTTTATAAGAGATAACCGAATGTAAGAAAACCGCGGGCTGGGTCACATTGGTTTGCCGCAAATCGTCTTCTGAGCCGGAAAACATAATATCCGATATACGGAATTTCAGGATCTCATTGGCCTGCTCAAATAATTTTTTTGCAAATGCGCTGGTATCGTAATGTTCTTTGCCCATACCGGCAAACTGAGAGCCCTGACCCGGAAATATATAAGCATGTTTCATGTGCGGCAATTAAAGCACCAAATATAAATAAGGTTTATTTGAACTTTCAAATAAACCTTATAGCTCTGGTCGGAAAAAAAACCAGGATCAATGCAGATGCGAGCCAATCAGCCGGATGAATTCGCTTCTGGTTTCGTTTTTATGAAATTCTCCCCAGAAGGCCGAGGTAGTTGTAACCGAATTTTGCTTTTGTACACCACGCATCATCATACATAAATGGGAAGCCTCAATTACAACCGCAACCCCCAGCGGGTTAAGGGTTTCCCTGATTACATCCATAATCTGGTGCGTAAGGCGCTCTTGTACCTGCAGGCGTCTTGAGTATACATCCACCACCCTGGCTATCTTACTAAGACCGGTTATATACCCATTGGGAATATAGGCAACATGAGCTTTACCATAAAAAGGCAGCATATGGTGTTCGCACATACTGTACAATTCTATGTCTTTCACAATAATCATTTCGCTTACATCTTCGTGAAATTTTGCGGAGTCAAGAATAGCTTTTGCATCTATCTGGTAGCCCTGTGTTAAAAACTGCATCGCTTTTGCCACCCGCTCCGGCGTTTTCTGTAAGCCTTCCCGCTCTGCATCTTCGCCCAGCAGGGTGAGGTTGTTCCGGTAGTTTTCTATGAGCTGTGAAGTGATTTTTTCATCGTACTGTTCCGTCTTCTTATATGCCATCTGAACTGTTTTATTATTAAATATAGGATTGCAACAGCAGCCGATTCCGTTATGCAGGGTATTCTGCAAAATTTCTTTCTGTTTCATACAGCCTTACCTGCAGGTCTAACTGCGCATCAATATGCGGCCGCAATAACTGGTAGATAGCCACCACAATATTTTCTGCCGTGGGGTTGACGTTTTTAAATTCTTCGGTGTCAAGATTCAGGTTCTTATGATCAAATTTTACCAACACTTTATCCTGTACCAGGTCGCTCAACGCCTTCAGGTCCATTACAAAACCAGTCACGGGGTCGGGCACACCTGTTAATTTTATCACCAGTTCATAGTTATGCCCATGGTAATTGGGTAAATTGCATTTTCCAAAAACACGCTTATTTTTTTCTGCATCCCAGCCAGGGTTATTCAAACGGTGGGCTGCATTAAAATGTTCTTTGCGGTAGACCGCTACTTTATTATTTTTATTATTCATTTTATTTCCAGATAAAAATCGTTGCGGTCTGTAATGGGTAATACAGTGTTTGTGTTACCCGCCGGTTTGTTCAAACAAAAATACAGCCTTCAATCAACTGGTGACCTGTGTTTATTTTAATTTAAGGTAATACAAACCACTAATATATATACAGCAAACCTGTTCAAAAGTTCATTCATTAAATAATATATTCCACGTACCCCATTCAGTTTACAGCAACGGCATTTGAACAAAAAAACGGTAAAAGTAAAGGGTTTTACATATGGCAGATTGCCAGGCTGGCATTACTCATTCACCAAAATATTCCACGAAGATCCGGGGTGTTTCGTACAACTTAATACAATGCAGCAAAACGCCCTTGGGCAGATGGGGCAATAACTGGTTCCAAATGCCAATGACCAGGTTTTCTGTAGAACAAATCTTTCCCTGCAAAAAAGCAACATCCATATTAAGATTTTTGTGATCCAGCAGATCCAGCACCTGTTCTTTTATTATATTGCTCAGTTTCTTTACATCAAAAAGAAAACCGGTATCGGCCGAGGGACTGCCTTTTATGGTAACGTAAATTTCATAATTGTGGCCATGCCAGTTTTCATTGGCACATTTGCCAAAAACCGCTTCGTTTTGTGCGGTACTCCAGGCAGGGTTGAATAGTTTATGCGCCGCATTAAAATGCTCCACTCTTGTGAGGTATACCATGGCTGCTAAAAATTTCGGCAAAGTTACTATATCGGCTGCATTAGCCTGCTATTTACCGACATTTGCAGTTTAACAATCTTCCGCACAGATGAATCATTTGCTGATAGCCGCCACCATTCAAGAGATAACGCCATACCTGGCATGGCTTAAAACCATGCCGGCAAAAAATAAACTTCCGGATGTGTTGATCTGTGGTATCGGGTTAACTGCAACCGCCTATCACCTAACCAGGCAACTGCAACAAAAGCCTTATGGTTTGGTTATACAGGCCGGTGTGGCCGGTTGTTTCAGTAAAAAACTTTCGCTCGGTTCCGTTGTTGTGGTAAAAAAGGACGCCATTGCCGACGAGGGCGTTGTTGAGCAGGCGCAGTTAAAGACCCTGTTCGACCTACGGCTGGTACCGGCAAACCGGTTTCCCTATACCAAAACATGGCTGGTGAACCCCAATGTTGATCTCTTAAAGAAAACCGGGTTGCGGCAGGTAAAAGGAATATCTGTAAACGAAATAACCACGGCCAGGCAAAAAATAAATTTTTATGAAAAGGGATTTAATGCTTTAACGGAGTCAATGGAAGGCGCTGCTTTGCATTATGCCTGTTTAATGGAAAATATTCGCTTTGTGCAGATCAGGGCACTTTCTAATTATGTTGGTGAAAGAAATAAAAAATACTGGAATATGAGCGAGTCCATTATAAACCTGAATACTAAACTTATCCAATTGGTGCAAAATTTATGAATCTGATTCTTGGCTTTTCGCCCTGTCCGAACGACACGTTTATTTTTGATGCCCTGGTAAACAGGAAAATTGATACCGGCGATCTTTCTTTTGAACCTGTGCTGGAAGATGTTCAAACCCTCAACAAATGGGCTATCGCGGGCAAACTGGGCATCAGCAAAATAAGTTATGGTGTATTGCCCCTGGTGCTGGAAGCGTATCGGGTGCTGAATGCGGGTGGCGCACTGGGCAAAGGAGTGGGTCCCTTGTTAATTACAAAAAATGAACTGAGCGGTGCAGAAGAAGTAAATGAAAAAACAATTGCCATACCCGGAGAAAATACCACCGCGCATATGTTGTTTTCCCTGGCTTATCCAGGGGCTCAACGCAAAGAGTTTATGATCTTTTCGGGGATTGAAGATGCCGTAACGCATAACAGGGCCGACCTGGGTGTTATCATTCATGAGAACCGTTTTACCTATATGCAAAAGGGCTTGAAAAAGGTAGTTGACCTGGGCGAATATTGGGAAAAAGAAACCCATTGCCCTATTCCGCTAGGTGGCATAGTGATAAAAAAGTCCTATGATACTGCGCTTCAAAAAAGGGTCGATGTGCTTATCCGGCAAAGTGTTGAATATGCTTTTCTTCATTACCCCGATTTGGCCGTATATGTAAAACAACACTCTCAGGAAATGGAAGAACAGGTGATGCGACAGCATATTGATTTATACGTGAACAACTATAGTCTTGATTTGGGCAGGGCAGGAAAAGATGCCGTTAAAAAACTCTTGGAAGTTTACAAACAACTGCACCCCGATTCAATGGCAATACCCGGGGACCTGTTTGTGGAATAAATGCCAGCAACCCAATCCCGGTTTATTTTTTCAATGTCTTTGCATAGGTTTCCAGGCAGCGTTTACGTGCAAAGTCATGGTCCACTATGGGCAAGGGATATGTTAGTTCATCCAGTTCCGGGACCCATTTTCGTATATAGACCAGCTGTCTGTCAAAATTTTTGGTTTGCCTGGAGGGGTTAAAAATGCGGAAATAGGGAGCGGCATCGCAGCCGCAGCCGGCCGACCATTGCCAGCCGCCGTTATTGGCGGCAAGATCATAATCAAGCAGTTTTTCCGCAAAATAGGCTTCGCCCCAGCGCCAGTCTATCAATAAGTGTTTCGATAAAAAGGAAGCGGTGATCATGCGTACCCGGTTGTGCATAAACCCTGTTTCATTCAGTTCACGCATGCCCGCGTCTACGATTGGATATCCCGTAAGGCCGCTGCACCATTGCTCAAATTCTTTTTCATTGTTTCTCCAGGGTATCAAATCATACTCCGGTTTAAAAGCCTTTCCGCGCCCTACCGAGGGAAAATGCCAGAGAATCATGTGGTAAAAATCCCGCCAGATCAGTTCCTGCAGGAAAGTCTCATTGAGTGTTTTTGCAGTGCCTGCCAGTCCGCGTATGCTGATGGTGCCAAAACGAAGGTGTAGACCCAGCCTGGAGGTTCCCTGCAGCGCAGGGTAATCTCGTTGCGTGTTATATTTTTTTATAAGGGTGGTGATTGGCCTGGAAGACGGGAATGGTTTACCAACCGAGGTAAAGCCCAGGCTTTGAAGGGCTGGTATGGCCAGTGCAGGCTGTTTAAAAAAATTGGAGAAATATTTTTTTACAGAGTAGGGTTCCAGGTAAAAATCGTTTAGGGCCGTTTTCCATTTTTTGCTATAAGGTGTAAATATTGTGTAGGGTCTGCCATCGTCTTTTATTATCTCATCCTTTTCAAAAATAACCTGATCTTTATAGGTGTGCAGGTTAACGCCTTGGTTTTTCAGCTGCTGCTGCACGGCGTGGTCGCGCTCCAGGGCATAGGGTTCGTAGTCGTTATTTGTAAATACTTTTTCAACCCGGTATTTTTTTAGCCAATATGTAAATGCCGCTTTCACAGAACCGTGATAAATTTCCATGCTGCTGCCGGCTGCTGTTAGCACTTCGTGGATCCCGGTAAGTGCGCTATGAATAAATTCAACCCGGCGGTCGGCTTTATCTTCCAGTTGGTCCAGGATATTAGTATCAAAAATAAACACCGGTAAAACAGGCAGCCCGCTTTTTAGCGCATGGTATAAGGCGGCGTTATCATCCAGTCGCAAGTCGCGCCTGAACCAGCAAATATTAATTCCGGGTTTATCCCCGTTGGTTGCCGCCATCATGCAGCATTAACAGGGCGGCAGCAGGATTGTTGAAGCCATTATACCATTTCTTTGAACAGTTTACTATGAATGGCGTTTACAAGCTGGTTGCCAAAGGTTGCATGTTCACAGGAATACACCCATTGTATGCCGCGGATGGCATTGCTAAGAAAGACTTCGTCGGCCTGTACCAAATCTTCAGTGCTAAGCTGTTGTTCCCGGGTGTCGAATCCATGGAGGGGCAGGTTTTCAAGGAGGAATCTTCTCATGATACCTGCCACGCAGCCCTCCTGCAGGGGGCAGGTGTTGATTATTTTATTTTTTACGATGAAGATATTGGCGATGCTGGCGTCGCAGAGCCGTCCGGCTGTGTTTAGCAGCAACGCATCATCCCAATGGTTTGTTTTGGCGTGGAGGGCTGCCATAAGGTAGGGCAGGTAGTTATTACTTTTTAAAGTGCTGAATGTATCGATGGCCTTTTTTGCATCCGGGTACAGGCCGGTTACAAGACCCTTATCGTTTAAAGGGAGGCCGTTGGCGGCCAGGGGCCAGCTTTGTATAATACAGTGCGGAAAATGGTCTTCGGGAGTATAGGGCGTGCCGTTACCTCTTATTATAGTGATGCGTATTCTTGCTGCGAGATGCTTGTTTTTCCGGCAGATTGCGTCCGCCTGGCGGGTAATGTATTCGGGTGTAAAATACTCTGGTAATTCAAAATGGAGCAGATGAAGACCGGTAAACATTCTTTGCATATGCCAGTCAATAAAATGGATTGTACCGGCGCTCATACGGAGGGTTTCAAATAAGCCGTCGCCGTATCTGAGTCCGCGGTTATTTGCGGTAATAAGGGGTTCGTTGTCCTGGTGAAAATCGCCGTTAAACAATAGGTAATCGCCCATGGCCTGAAAATAAAAAAGTTCCGGCAAAGATGACCGGAACTATTCAAATATGATAAAATGCTTTTTAGGAGGCGCCTTCTTCTAGTAGTTTGTTTTTTACAGCGTACATAACTAGTCCGGCCATGCTTTTTGCGCCTGTTTTGGTTTTTAGTTTGTCGCGTATGGCCTCTACGGTGCGGGGGCTGATATCCACAATATCTGCAATTTCCTTGGTGGTTTTTTCCTCGCACATCAGTTTAAGAATACGCCTTTCCTTGTCGTTTAGCTGTACATCATCCTGCAAAGGGTCTGTTTTTTTGGTTCGAAGACCGGAGAGCAGGGCTTTGTTGGTGAGGTCATTAAAGAAAAATTCCTGTTCATAGCAGGTTTTAATTGCCTGGTAGATGGTTTCGCTGTCGGAATTCTTGGTAAGATAAGAATTGGCGCCTACTTCCATGAGTTTGGAAATCATGGAATGGTCATTGTGCATGGAGAGGATAATCACTTTTATGTCGGGGTATAGCTTTCGTATTTCCGGCAGGGTGGTTATTCCATCCATGAGTGGCATTTGGATATCGAGCAAAACCACATCCGGCTCAATGTGTTTTAAAAGGTTGAGTAATTGCATACCATTATCGGCCTCTGCAATCATCTCGATATCTTTACGAACCGACAATGCGGTTTTTACGCCCGCGCGGAAAAGCGCGTGGTCGTCTGCGATGGCAACTTTGATAGGCCGGGAGGGGTCATACTGTTTCATAAGGTGAAGTTTGCGTCTTTACAAGGCATCGGATTTTTAAAGCCTTAGTGTAAAAAGAATAAAAATCTGTCATATTTACCATAGTATAAGTACGAAATTATGCTATTTCGGAATATACTAAAAAACCAATATAAAAAGTATTTTTCCGTTTTTGGGAATCGTATTAAAAACAGGTGCAAATAGTTGATTTACTATGGGATCAGTAAATACCGAATAAATAAAATAGGGTGGATGTGCTCTTGTCCACATAGTTGTTCACATGTACATTTGTGATAAGTTGATTGACGGGGATTAGCAACCTCACAAGACCATCCAATGTCCTGAAATAACCGTCCAGTAACTTTGTTCAATATCCAATGAATGCCGGCGAAGTCCAATGTCAATCAACTTATTTTTCCCCAATCCCTTCCCTACGAAACGCAAGGACCCTTAATTGCGGCAATCGCTTCTGAAAACCAGTTACTTTGATAACTGTATGCATCGCCTGAGACACCTAAATTATCGAATTTTATCCAGTTCCACGAAAGCCAAGGAAACCGAAATTTCCAAAAACTGTCCCGTTTTTAAAGTGTGTGCATGAAACTGCGAATTCCTTGAAAAACCTTATCCTTACTTAAAGGTCTTTAAACAAGATACCGACCTGCTTTTTACCTGCCACGAACCAATGTAGTAGCGAAAGCCTGTTATTTGAAAAAATGACCTGCTTTCTTGGTTTACTTAACCGTTGCAAAAAAAAGCGGGTTTTTTTATGTTCCATAGCCAGGTGCCCAATCTGCCGGTTGAGGGTAAAACGGCGCAACGTTCTTGCTATTAAATAGGCCGGACAAAAATTGGGTAAGAGAAATAGTTCTCTTACCCAGGCATTTAGAATCACATCATCCAAAACAGCAGGCGAACCAAAGAAAGCAAATCCGTCTTAAGGATTTGCGCGTTAAACAGGATAAGGCTCAATGTCCGCCGGCATCTGATACCAAAATTACAAACCCAGGTTTTCCGGCAATGGGAAAAACAACTATAAAAAATGCTTTTTTCCTGCCATCTATTTGGCCGCAAGCCTTACAAATCATCGCCTATCTATAAAGTCGCCTCCCCTTAATACCGGGCATTTGCGTTTTGTTTCCCACCGGTATTTACAACCGACAAATCAGGGTGTTTTCATCAGTTTCTTTTGAGGATTGCACCATTGGACT
>JBDTVE010000055.1:0-4718 GCA_040007355.1 Bacteroidota bacterium
AACCATATCAGGATCTGTTTCATTTTGCAAGTGATTTATAGCGTTTCATCGCTTCAACGAAATAATAGTCCGCATAGTTTAGCGGGCCAGCTACCTCAGACTTGGGGGGCAGGTGACCCACGCCGTGTTCTATCAAAACCCCGTCATTGGTGCCTGCCGCAGCCTTGTATTGCTGGAACGATAAAGTAGTTAGAATGGTTTCGGCTGTTTTCAGGTAATCTTTTGCCTGTGCTGCATTTATAACCGCTTGGTTCTATAAAGGCATCCGCCACCCGTCAGCAGCCAGTATATAAAACAGCAATGATTTGCCGGACTGGTTTGCATATCGTAAAAAGATAAAACACTGCTTAGATCTTTACCGCCTGCCTGGCCAGCAATTTCCATTCTTTATTTTGTTTTATCCATACCATCAGTATGCTAATCTTTACCACGCCTGGTTTACCCCCGTCATTGCTGGTAGCATTAAATACATGGCGGACAATGGCAGTATTGCCTTTTATTTTAATGGACTGGTCTGATAAACTAATAGTTACAAAATCGGAGGCGCCGCTTACCAGTGCTTTTACAAATTCAGCCTGGTCCTCTATTTTGCCGGTAGAATGACCATAACTCAATTCCGGAACGGTCAGGTTCACGAGTGCCGCCTTGGTGGGGTCTACCATGGCTTTGCGGAGATTTTCTACAGCCGTTGCCACCGCTTTTTCATCGCTTGACTGTGCATAGGTGCCAACGCTCGCGATAGTCATTACCAGTAAAAGAAAAACGAATTGTTTCATGGTTGAATATTTTTATTTTTTGAAATTATTGTACAAATATAACGAAATGAACACAGCGGTTATACCGCCTGGCCAGCCGCTGCCGCCGGTAGGGTTAGGGTAACCGCCCCATTAAACCTGATGCGACGGGAGGCCAATTCGCCTGCGTTGAAAGTATGCCTGCAAGGAGCGCAACGCGGAACCTAAAACCAGTACTTAAAAATAAGCAAGACAGCCGTTAAATCATCCTGAACCAACCTGCCAGGGCGGGTTGCGGCCGCGCTGACAGGCGGTGTTTGAACCTGAGCTACTCCATGACCGGAATCGAAAATCGCGCACCGGGCATATTTTATTAGCCTATTTTTGCTAAAATTTTTTTCTTACTAAAATGTGCTTCTATGTGCGGAATTGTTGCTTATATCGGTCCTCGTGAGGCCTATCCCGTTATTTTAAAAGGGCTGAAGCGTCTGGAATACCGTGGGTATGACAGCGCCGGGGTGGCTTTGCTCAATGGAGGACTAAAAGTTTTCAAAAAAAAAGGACGCGTAGCCGAACTGGAAGAAAGCCTGGTGGGCAGGGATATGCATTCTCATACGGGCATTGGCCATACCCGCTGGGCCACACATGGTGAACCCAGCGATCGCAATGCACACCCCCATATTTCCGCCAACGGAAAACTGGCCATGATTCACAATGGTATTATTGAAAACTATACCCAGTTAAAAAAGGATCTGCAAAACAAAGGATATGTTTTTAAAAGCGATACCGATACCGAGGTATTGCTCAATTTTATTGAAGACATCCAGCGCAACAACAATTGCAGCCTGGAAGAGGCGCTACGCATTGCCTTAAGAAGGGTAACCGGCGCTTATGTGATTGTGCTGCTGGATGCGGACCATCCAGATATGATGATAGCTGCCCGAAAAGGCAGTCCGCTGGTAATCGGCGTGGGCAAGGGAGAGCATTTTCTGGCTTCTGATGCATCGCCCATCATTGAATATACACGCGAAGTGGTCTATGTAAACGATTATGAACTGGCCATACTGCGCCCTGATGAGCTGATCCTGAAAAACCTGGGTAATGAAACAATTACCCCTTTTATTCAAAAACTGGATTTGGAACTGGCGGCTATCGAAAAAGGCGGCTATGATCATTTTATGCTCAAGGAGATCTTTGAGCAGCCCGATACCCTTTATGACTGCCTGCGCGGCCGGCTGGATGTTCTTGCAGGCACCATTACCATGAGCGGTGTACAAAATTACCTGGAGCAGTTTACAAATGCATCCCGCATAATAATAATTGCCTGCGGCACCAGCTGGCATGCGGGCCTGGTAGCGGAATATATCATTGAAGAACTGTGCCGCATACCCGTTGAAGTGGAATATGCATCCGAATTCCGTTACCGGAACCCGGTTATACACAAAGGAGATATTATTATTGCCATTTCACAAAGCGGCGAAACCGCAGATACCATTGTTGCCATTGAAAAGGCAAAAGAACAGGGTGCTGTTATTTTCGGCATCCTGAATGTGGTTGGTTCATCCATTGCCCGAATTTCTCACGCCGGGGCCTACACGCACGCTGGCCCCGAAATAGGAGTGGCCAGCACCAAGGCATTTACTGCCCAGTTGGTAGTACTCACCATGGTGGCGTTAAAAGTGGCTTTTGAAAAAGGTACGATTGACCAGAATCGTTACATGCATTTGCTAAATGAGCTGCATGCCATACCCGAAAAAGCAACCATCATACTTCAGGACACGGACAATATAAAAAGGATAGCCGCTAAATATAAGGATGCCACCAATGCGCTGTTCCTGGGCCGCGGGTATAATTTCCCCATTGCATTGGAAGGTGCCCTAAAGCTGAAGGAGATTTCATATATACATGCGGAAGGTTATCCGGCTGCGGAGATGAAACACGGTCCCATTGCCCTGGTGGATGCAGCATTGCCCGTATTTTTTGTTGCTACAAAAGATACCTATTATGAAAAAATTGTCAGTAATATACAGGAAATAAAGGCCCGCAAAGGCAAGGTGATAGCAGTTATCAGCCAGAATGATGAAACAATAACCGCCCTGGCAGACGATACAATGGTGGTACCGGAGGCCGACGAGATAGTGGCACCCCTGCTAAGCGTTATTCCGTTGCAGCTGCTGAGCTATTATACGGGCGTTTTAAAAGGGCTTGATGTGGACAAACCGCGTAACCTGGCAAAAAGTGTAACGGTAGAATAGTGCATTATTGGTTCTATTCGCAGTCCCTCCCTGTCTCTTAATAAAACACAACTGCATGAACATTATCCATAAAAGTCCCGTTGATACACTGGGATACAATTTTATACCGGCCAATTTTCTGCCAAAGGGTAAGAATGAATATTACCTGCGCCACCTGCAAAATAAAAACGGTATCAGTTATCGCAAGCTGACCGCCTACGAAATTGAAGTGCTGGTACGCAACCGCAATACCTCAGATGATTGGAATCATATACTGGTATCAGATGCTTTTACACCGGAACTGGTGCAAAACTGCAAGTTTTACGGCCTGGTACGCATTGGCCGGCTGGAATCTTTTTATCTTGAATTTCACAATCTCCGCCGGCCTGTGGGCCTGTATAACAGTACCATCATCAGCTCCGACCTGGGTAATAATGTTGTAATTGATAACTGCAATTATCTCTCCCATTATATTATTGGCAATGATGCCATGATTGTAAATGTAAATGAACTGGCCACCACCGGTTATGCCCGCTTTGGCAACGGTATGGTTAAAGAAGGAGAAGAGGAGGCCAACCGTATCTGGCTGGAAGTATGCAATGAAAACGGCGGAAGAAGCATTATACCCTTTAACGGTATGCTGCCCGGCGATGCTTATCTATGGACCCGGTACCGCGATGATAGCGCCCTGCAGCAGGCATTCAAACAATTTACAGACAACAGGTTTGATAAACGCCGCGGATACTATGGAGAGATCGGTGACCGTACCGTGATAAAAAACTGCGCCATTATCAAAGACGTTTGGATTGGAACTGATGCCTATATAAAAGGCGCCAACAAACTAAAGAACCTCACCATCAACTCTACTGCATCGGCCAAATCGCAGATAGGGGAAGGATGTGAGCTGGTAAACGGGATAATTAACGAAGGCTGTCGTATTTTTTACGGCGTAAAGGCAGTACGCTTCTTTATAGCTTCCCATTCCCAGCTAAAATACGGGGCAAGATTAATCAATTCCTACCTGGGCAACAATGCCACTATTTCCTGTTGCGAAGTACTGAATTCACTAATATTTCCCGCGCATGAGCAACACCACAATAATTCGTTTTTGTGTGCTTCTTTAATTATGGGCCAAAGTAATATGGCTGCCGGCTCCACAATTGGGTCAAACCACAATTCACGCAGCCCCGATGGCGAAATCATTGCCGGGCGCGGTTTCTGGCCGGGGCTCTGCGTAAGCCTAAAACACAATTCAAGGTTTGCCAGTTTTTCTATTATAGCCAAGGGCGATTACCCGGCTGAATTAAATATTGCTTTTCCTTTTTCTCTGGTGAGCAATGATACCAGTAAAGACCAGCTTGTTATTATGCCCGCGTACTGGTTTATGTACAACATGTATGCCCTGGCGCGTAATTCATGGAAATATACCGACCGCGATAAACGGACGGATAAAACACAGCTAATTGAATACGATTTTCTTGCACCGGACAGCATAAACGAAATCATCCAGTCGCTGGACCTGCTGGCCGACGCAACTGGCCGCGCCTATCAGAAACATGTAAACAAGGCCATGACAGAAACCGAAATAAAAAAGACCGGCGCGCAATTACTGGCTTCCGGCAACCAGATGGTGAACGACCTGGAACTGCTGGTGCCAGGTGCTGAAAACAGCGAACGCAAGGTAGTACTGGTAAAGGGCCTGCAGGCATATGGCATTTTTAAAGAGCTGGTATGCTATTATGCAATATCT
>JBDTVE010000056.1:0-28972 GCA_040007355.1 Bacteroidota bacterium
ATTGGATCTTTTTTCTACTGTAATGGACATTGTTCCCCTAGTGGTTGCTTCACAGGATATATATGATCTATCTGTCTATCATACATATCATCATTTTTGAGCATACATTGCAATAACAACCGGAACTGAGGCAATGCCATTATCATTTGTTCTGCAAGGGGCGTGGCAGTGATGGGCATCGTGCAAATTAGTTTTATCTGTTACCTGAAGAAGACCAGTTAGTTGGCATTAATAGGTTTTGTGTATGTTTCTTTTACAATTGCGAACCGGAGGCTATATTAATGATTTGATAGCTTTTGAAACAACGTAAGAAAATTAATTCAACTTTCTGAGATCTATAAGTAATAATTTCACCATCATGCCAAAACTATTACAAGTAAAAGATAAAAGTGAAGGCGATAAGGGTATCAAGATTGCTCCTTTCAAAAAGGACATACGTAAAACCACTCCCCATAAGCATAACAATTATTTTGAGATCATATACCTGTCTGAGGGCAGCGGTTATCATTATATTGATTCCTACAAGTTTGAGGTAACCCCACCAATGATGTATTTCATTCGTAAAGAACAGGTGCACTATTGGGAACTTGACAGTGAGCCAGATGGATTTGTGGTCATCATCAAAAGATTATTTATTGAGAAAAGCCTGGATAACGAACTAAAAATCCTTCTTGCAAAAATCAGTGGCCAAAGCAGTCTACAGGTAAAAGACAATTCCGTTATCAATATACTGCTGACAATATTAACAGAAGAAAATAAAACAGAAGGTGAAAATACATTTCACATTATAGAAGGATTGCTCAAAGCGTTGCTGGCAAAAGTGCTGGAAGTAGCGAAGCCTGTAATCAATAAAGCAGAAATAAAGCCGGATCTGTACCAGTCTTTTCGTACACTTTTAAATACGGGCCAGGTTATAAAAAATACCGTACACTATTATGCAGAGCAAATGAATACCTCACCCCAAAATCTAAATGCCGCTTGCCGTAAAGCAGTAAACCAGTCAGCTACGGAAGTATTGGCAGAATTTATTACCAGCGAAGCCAAACGCTTATTGCATTACACCAATAGTACTGTTTCAGAAATCGCTTTTACACTTGATTTTGCAGACGGTTCCCATTTTGTAAAATATTTTAAACGGCAAACCGGTCAAACTCCCCAAATTTTTAGACAGGTCAGCGAATAATACCGCATTATTTTCAAAAATACCATACAATATTTCTCCTGCTGTATCATTTTTGCTGATTGAATACTTAGTCATCAAAACAGGTCAAATGGAATTTCTTTTTACACCTGCATTATTTGAAATGTTCTCTGCACCCCACGCGCAAAATTAAATAATATGAGCACCAAACAATCGCGGACCATTTCTGCCCGATACATCGTTAATTATGTTGATTCGGCAGTTATTTTTTACACGGGAATGCTTGGCTTTCATTCTGGTGAGCATGTTAAATCTACATTTGCAAATCTATTTCTTATACAGTAATATGAATTGGAAATTTCTCTCCCTTCGATCAGCATCGTTTTATAGTTTATTATCCGCTCTTTTTATTATTCAACCGGTATCGGCGCAATCTGTAAGGCTTTCTATTAAAGAAGTATTACAAAAAGTGCAGGTCAATCTTCCACAACTGGAAGCCTACCGGCAGCAGGCGGCCGCGGCACAGCAAAGCATTAGATTAGCAAAAAACAATCTTGTTCCCGACTTTACGGCAGGTTACCAGGTAAACCTTGCCACTTTTAATAACATCACCGGCATGAGCTATCCCGGCTTTTTGTTGCCCATCAGTGGCCCGCCATCACTTAATAATGATTTGAATTTTGTTCCTGGTTCGGCCCTGGGTGCTTTAGCAAAATGGTCTCCTTTTACCTTTGGTCAGCGGAACGCTGCTATTGAAAAAGCCACTGCCCAATTTAAACAGGCTAATGCTGCATACAACGAACAATTGTTTCAATACCAATACAGCGCTTTTAATGTCTACCTGGACGCAGTATATCTTCAACAAGTTTCTAAAAGCATGCAGGCAGGTATCAACAGAAACAGGATCGGTCTTGAACAGTCGCTGGTACTCGCAGGTACGGGTCTGAAGGCCGGCATTGATACTGCCCAGTTCCAATCTGCTATCGCACAGGCCGAAATTGACCTGCTACAAACCGAACAGGGCCACCGTCAAAAACTAACTGAACTAACAAGGCTGGTTGGTATCGCTGGCCCCGGGGACGATTTAGTATTGACTGATACTGTTTTCACTCAAGCTATCGTCCTGTCAACTGATTCAATATCCATCGCCAGACAACATCCCTATTATCTAACGATTGAGGCGCAAAAAAATACGACAGCAGCAGAACTAAAGGAAATACAAAAATCATGGGTACCACAATTAGAAATCTGGGGGAATGTGTATGCCCGTGGATCAGGAGTTAATGCGTTGGGTCAAATAAATAAATCAGATGGCTTTGGCCTATCCCGCACCAACTTTGGCGCAGGATTGCAACTAAGTTTCCCGGTTTTACAATTTAGCAGGGTTAATATTCAAAAGAGGCAATACTCCTTGTTGCTAAAGGCAAACGAAGCCAAACTTGCACAAGCGCTATTAGATATCAGCAAACAAGTTGAAACAGCTTTGATACAGTATCAGGAAAATGTAAAGATTGCTAGTAAAACACCTGTCTTGTTGAAATCTGCCAATGATGTGTATGAAGGACTGAAATTAAGTTATGAAACAGGATTAATTGATTACACGCGTCTTTCCCAGGCACAGTATGAATTATTGAAAGCAGAAGTAAGTGAAGCTAATGTCCATTTACAACTATGGCGTTCCTTGCTGGCCGTGGCAGTAGCTAATGGCAACCTGGGGCTATTTACAGATCAACTGAAATAATTGTATGAACCTGATAAAAGCAGCATTACGCCACCCTATAACAATACTGGTCTCAGTACTGGCGATTGCGTTTTTCTCCTGGCTGGCGATACGCAATACTCAAATTGATATTTTTCCAAAACTGGGTCTTCCTACCGTATACGTAGCACAACCATATGGCGGTTTATCACCAGAACAAATGGAAGGCTTTGTAACATCTTACTATGAGTATCATTTCCTATATATCACCGGCGTAAAATATGTTGAATCAAAATCGATTCAAGGTGCAGCAATTATCAAGATAGAATTTAATGAAGGAACAGATATGAGCCAGGCAATGGCCGAGGTAGTAGGTTATGTAAACAGATCGAGAGCATTTATGCCACCCGGTACAGTGCCTCCTTTTATTTCCCGTTTTGATGCGGGAAGCGTTCCGGTAGGTCAATTGGTATTCAGTTCTGATACACGTACGCTTGGTGAAATATCTGATCTTGCTTTATTCCGGGTGAGACCTATGTTTTCCACCTTACCCGGTGTATCAGCTCCACCTCCTTTTGGTGGAAACCAGAAAACAGTACTGATTACCATTGATCCTGATAAAATAAGGAACTACCATATGACACCTGATCAGGTAGTGCAGGCTATGGTAAAGTCAAACACTATCAGCCCTGCAGGCAATGTGCGTATTGGAGACAGCACTTATATTACTCCGCAAAACAGTGTCATAGAAAGTTTGCAGGATCTTCAAAATACGCCCCTGCAACTGGGCAGCGGACCATCTGTGTACATCAGGGATATTGCCACTATAAGTCTTGGTGCTGATGTAACGACCAGTTATGCCCTTATCAATGGAAAACGTTCTGTTTACATTCCTGTTACCAAAAGAGCAGATGCTTCTACCTGGGATGTGGTGCAAAGAGTTAAAGCAGCATTACCGGATATGCAGGCCGCTATTCCAGATGATATTAAGGTCTCATATGAATTTGACCAATCCGGTTACGTTATTAATGCATTGAAAAGTTTACTAATTGAGGGCGGATTAGGAGCCATACTTACCGGACTTATGGTACTACTTTTCCTGCGTGACAGCAGAAGCTCATTGATTGTGATAATGACGATACCCCTTGCTCTGCTGACTTCCGCAACGTTTTTATTTCTTACCGGTCAAACCATCAACATAATGACCCTTGGAGGCCTCGCTTTATCAGTCGGCATACTCGTTGACGAAGCAACGGTCACTGTTGAGAATATTCACCGGCACATGGAAATGGGCAAATCCAAAGCCAGGGCTATTGCAGATGCCAGTAGGGAAATTGCAATGCCTAAGCTTCTTATCCTGTTAAGTATTTTAGCTGTATTTGTTCCCTCGCTGTTTATGACCGGTGTTCCTAAAGCCATGTTTCTACCCCTTTCGCTTGCTGTGGGGTTTGCCATGATCGCTTCTTTTCTTTTATCACAAACTTTTGTTCCGGTAGTAGGCAACTGGTTGATGAAACATCATTTAAGTGACAATACAAAATCATCCGCCAATACATCTTTTAATCGTTTTAGAAATAGATATATTCATTTCACGTCGAGACTGAAATCCGGTAAAGGCTTTCTTTCTGTGTTGTTCGTAGCCGTATCTATCGGGCTAGCTGTTCTATTATTTTCGTTCATTGGCACAGAACTGTTTCCTAAAGCAGATACTGGGCAGGCACAGGTCAGGTTGCGTTTACCAGTTGGAACCAGGCTCGAACGGACGGAAGATGCTACCCGAAAATTGTTATCTCTTGTAAATAATATAGCCGGCAAAGAAAATGTAGCCATCACTTCAGCATTTATAGGAACACAACCATCCAGCTTCCCGGTAAACCTGATTCATCTATGGACGAGCGGTCCGCAGGAATCTGTTACTAAAATAAAATTGAAACCCGGTGTGATTGCTATTGATAATTTTAAAGAACAACTCAGGGCTGCCGTAAAAAAAGAGATACCGAATGCAACTATTTCCTTTGAACCGGGCGACCTGGCAGAACAGGTATTAAACCTTGGTTCTACCAATCCAATTGAAATTGCCGTTGTGAACCGTAATTTAGACGATGGAAAAAAAACGGCCACGCAATTAGTTAAGCAATTAGCTGCTATGCCGTCACTTCGCGACCTTCAAATTGCTACACCATTGGATTATCCTGCTATCAAAATCGAAGTAGACAGGATCAAAGCTGGTCAATTGGGTATTTCACCCGACCAAATAGCCCGTTCTTTTGTAGCAGCCACTTCATCCAGCAGGTTTACTTCACCGGGTTATTGGCTGGATAAAGCAACCGGAACCGCTTACATTGTGCAGGTTCAATATCCTGAATACAAAATGAACAGTACATTACAATTGGAAATAATTCCTGTAGCGGCCAACAGTGGAATGGAACACTTGTTGAGTGAGGTTGCCACCTGGAAACGTGTTGCTATACCGGGAGAGTACGACAGACTGAACCAGCAGCGTTATATTACCATAACAGCCAATGTTCAGGGCGAGGATCTGGGTAATGCTTTTAAAAATGTGAACGACATCATTACCAATACTTCCATTCCCAAAGGTTCAAAGCTTTTATTACGTGGACAACCTGAACTCCTGAAAGAAACGTTGAACAGCCTGCAATTTGGATTGTTTATTGCCATCGTGGTTATTTTTTTATTGATGACTGTATTTTTTCAATCATTCCGTATTGCTGCCATTACGTTATCAGTTGTTCCGGCAGTAGTTGCAGGATCATTGTTGTTGTTGTTGCTTACCGGGAAGACAATGAATATCCAGGCTTATATGGGTAGCATCATGGCTATCGGTGTATCCATTGCCAATGCAGTTCTGTTTATTACCAATGCCGAGCAATGGAGAAAGTCAGGAGATATGGTTACATCTCACATAAAAGCTGCTGAAAGCCGCCTGCGGCCGATTTTAATGACCAGTTTTGCTATGATTGCCGGTATGATACCAATGGCCATTGGTTTTGGTGAAGGAGGTGACCAGACGGCTCCGCTGGCAATAGCTGTCATTGGAGGTCTGATTTTTTCCACCATATCTGTTTTATTATTCCTACCACATGTTTACCGTTGGGGCATTGGTCGAAGAAAATATATATCAGCATCTGTTGATCCTGATGATGAAAGCAGCAAATACTTCAATGAAAAATGAAAAGCAACGCACTCTCTATGAAACAAATTATTGCCATGGCCACGTTGGCTTTTTATCTGGCTGCCTGTCACAATAAGGATAAATCAAAGGCTACAACCACATCTGTTTCCAATGCAATGGATACGGTGGCTGTCTTTGTATTACACGATACAAGTGTAACCAAAAACATGGAACTCACTGCCGAATTGTTACCTTATGAACGGGCGGAATTGTTTGCCCGGGTTCAGGGATATATAAAAGAAATGAAGGTGGATTTGGGAGACAAAGTGCGCCAGGGTCAAACACTGGCATTGATTGAAGCGCCGGAATTGCAAACGAAATATGCAGAATATGAGTCATCACTCCAGGCTGCAAAAGCAACATATAACAGTAGCAAGGATGTTTTTCAGCGTCTACAAAAAGCCTCCCAGGCCAAGACGGCAGGCATTGTTGCGCCGGTTGACCTGGAACGAAGCCGCAACCAACTATATGCTGATAGCGCTTCGTATCAGGCGGCACGTAAACTTGCAGACTCTTATAAACAAATAGCAGCTTATATGGTGCTGCAAGCGCCTTTTGATGGAACGGTTACAGCACGTAATGCGGATCGGGGTACACTGGTGGGAAACGGCCAAATGGTTTTAACCATTCAGAATAATTATAAACTACGGTTACTAATAGCTGTACCCGAATTATATATTGCTTCCAATACCGTCAGTAAGGAAGTTAGTTTTAGAGTGGATGCGTTTCCTGAAAAGCTGTTTACCGCTCCACTTGCAAGAAAAAGCGGTGCAATCGATCCTGTTACCCGCACAGAACTATGGGAATACATGGTAGAAAATAGAACCAATGAGTTAAAAGCGGGTGCTTTTGCCTATGTAAAATTAAGCCTCCAACGTGCGCACAACTCCTTTATAGTAACACCGGGCGCAGTTGTTACTACGCAGGAAAGAAAATTTGTAATCAGAATAAAGAATGGTAAAACTGAATGGGTAGATGTACGCCAGGGCATGTCAACGGACAGAGGAATTGAAATCTTTGGCAATTTAATCAATGGCGATACACTTGCGGTAAGAGCTACGGATGAAAGAAAGCCTGGCAGCAGTGCCTATTGGAAAATCACTAAAGCGCAGATCAAATCGGGTGAGTTCTTTTAAACTCAATTAATACTGACAATATTAATGTTTTCCGATAAAATCATAGCAGACTGTAGAATCGAAACATATCAATAATTAAAATGCTATGTGCTGAACCTACATAAATCGCCACGCAACATAAGAATTAAAAACAGAAAAATTTCAAATACTGGAATCAAAAAGCCGCCCGAATTAATGTTGGGGCGGCTTTATTTTTTATAGATTGACAGAATAAAATCAAGGTTATTGCCATTTCCCGCTTATCGGGAAAAGACGCGTCCACTTGAATATACCCGCGAACAGGCTGTTATGCTACTTTTTAAGGTATCCATTGTATTCATCATCTGTTGCGCAATCCCACCAAACGGGCATACTCCAGATATTTGGATCAATGGCATGGGGGTTTAAAGCAAGAGTATTTATAGAGTTGTAATTTATTTCATAGGTTGGTGGCAACGCCCAACGGCGCATCCAATACCTGACATCAGTTGGAGCAGCGCCTGTCAACTGAGACCCGCCTGTAAATAAGGGTCCCCGTTGATAGCCCGGATAAACAACGCCAAAACTACCTACGTTACCTGCACTGAAGTTAAGCCGGCGCATATCGTTCCAATTTTCAATACTGCAACCCATCGCAATGTATTTTTGCAACATGATGTCGGCCATTGTAAGACTTCCTGAGGGTGCAATGGCTACACTGGTGAGATAAGCGCTCATAGCTACGGAATTCATTGGCGTCATATCAGGGTTGGTAGTGCCATAAGTGACCTGCCAGGAAGTTAGCTTAGCCTGCATCATATTCATATGAGCCTGGATACCTGCCGTATATGCGGCGTAAGCATTGGCAGCATCTCCTTTTCTCATATATACTTCCGACTTGATAAAACACATCTCATGATAAGTTAAAATTTCCTGGTCAGAAACCGGGCGAACCTGGAATGAACCGGTAGAAGCTACCACACCGGCAGAATAGGCGGTTGCGTTCACGTACCAGTTCACGTCCGTTGCAGGTTGGGCGAGGTTGCCAGAAGTAGCGATCGCGCTGCTGCGCATGTTTACATAAACAGTATCTCCGGCAAGTACATAATTAGTACTGTTTATAAAGAGGGAGCCTGCCTTGTAAGTAACTGTTACGTCGTTGCCACTAACGGTGTAAGACCGTCCTCCAGTGGCCTGGGCAGTAATAAAATTGGCGCGGTCAGTTGCATCGGCAATGGTATATTTTATAGGAGTGTTTACAATGGCATAACTTGCAGTTGCTATAGAAGTAGCACCACCCTTCACCAACCGGTTTGACAGACTTAAAGGATTTTGAGCAGATTGCGGATTGTAAGAATCCACTCCTATTGAGCGATTCCAGGTATAGGATGCTACTCTACCGGTGGCATCCAATTGAACGTTCGCCATGGAAGCAGGTACAATTTTAGTCATACGCGGATCTGTTATTCCGGAACCACGCATATTTGTCAACAGGTTATAATAGTATTGAGAAATACGCACGCTACTGCCATAGGCCACATAGTCAAAGTTTCCGTTTGTTACCACGGGATCTCCAACTAAATAATCAGTTACGGTACTGTTGTTGAAACCCGGCCCTACTATATTATCGGCAATAGACTGGGGGCCTTTTGACAAGCAGTACAGAATAGAATCCGCATTATACAAATCCGCCTTTTTTGATAGTTTGAGCATGTAGCGGGCTTTTAATCCCCAGCACATTTTTATCCATTTGCTAAGATTGCCACCGCTCCACAAATCCCCTGCAGAAAGTGCAGGGGCTGCGGTTTCCTGTGTTTTGCCGAACAGGCTGATAGCTTCATTCAATTTTGCCATACATCCGTTAAAAATGGTTTTACCGTCATCAGGAACAGGACTTGGTTTACCGGTTCCTGCTTGTGTGTAAGGCATTTCGCCATACAAATCCAGCATTTGCATATAACCCAGTGCATGGAATACGTCGGCCGCCGCCATATAATGATAGGCACCTTGTTTCTGGGCGGAATTATACATATCCACCAGGTTGGAAGACACTTCCACAAACCATGTCTGATAGGAGGTGGTTGAATTGCTGTTAGAACATTGCCAGGTTGTGCTAAATGTATTAGGATTAGCACTATTGGTATAATAAACGCCTGCCATGCATGACGTACGATAATTGGTAACGCCTGAACTGTATTGGTAAAAGTGTTCTATCCAGGGCAACCGGTTTTGAACCAATACGCTTTGGTTGTTTGGATTATCCTGGTCAGTATTAACATCCAGCCATTTTTTACAAGAGGTAGAACCCAGCACAATCAGGCTACCTAATATGATATATTTTAAATTTTTCATGATTTACAATTTTTCATTAATTAAAAAGAAACATTTATCCCAAAAGTTAAAGTTCTTACTGCGGGCACGCCCAGGTAATCAATACCTGTAGAGCCCGAACCACCTGTTCCCCCTGCAGCACTTACTTCAGGATCCATTCCTTTATAATTTGTCCACGTAAACAAATTGGTACCTACTGCCGTTGCCGAAATACCTTTAATAACTTTTGTGTTCTTCACTATACCGGAAAAGTCATACGTTAATGACAGTGATCTTAGCTTCAACCAATTTACCGAAGTAATAAAGTTATAAGAGTTGGCTGCGTAGTTTGTCCAATACTGTTGAATCAAATTCGCACCGGCAAATGTTGTTGTTCCGATAACATAATTCTGACCTGTCATGTACGTTTGGCTAAAATCTGCTTTGGTCACGCTGTTAACACCGGTTACGGTTACCGATTGGCGATCATTCGCCGTGGTTAATTTACTCAGGCCGTTTACAACCAACGCATACTCGGTACCATTATATACATCTCCCCCCTTGCGAATGTCGAGAAGAAATGATAACGAAAGTTTCTTGTAACGGAACGTATTGTTAAAGCCACCGATGAAATCCGGTTCACGGTTACCTACAACCGGATTACTAGTGTTAAGTTTATAGAACCCGGTTGTAGGATCTACCTGGTAGCGTCCCCCGGGTATTTCAACTCCTTTTGTGTCAGTTTCACGCAAATAAGGCTGACCGGTCATTCCAAGAAAATAACCTCCGTTGGGAATGGAAGCTGCTTTTATTGTTCCGAACTGAGCGTCTGTTGGGTAAAAATAGGCTACTCCGGGAATGAAGGCTCCCAGTCTGCCTTTGTTATAAGAATAATTCAACATAACATCCCAGCTAAAATCCCTTGTTGCTATTGGTTTACCGGTAATAGCTACTTCCATGCCCTTGTTAATAACCGAACCGGAATTGAGGACACTGAAAATAAACCCGCCGGATTGTGCCAGACGTGGTGCCCCAATTTGATTATTCGTTTGACTATGATAATAAGTATAGTCCAAACCAATACGGCCATTCAGAAATCTGAACTCTCCACCTATTTCCCAGCCGTCCTGAATTTCCGGGATTAAATTAGGATTACCGGCCGTGTACTGGTTGCCAATTCCGTTAAAGGAGCCAATAATGATGGGGGGATTAACATACGTGATAGTTGCATACGGACTTCCGTCTTTACCAACCCTTGCCCAGCTTGCCCTCACTTTACCAAAAGAAAGAATATTGTTCCTGGGTAACAATTCCGTAAAAACAAAGGAACCGCTTAGAGAGGGGTAAAAATAAGATTGATGATCAACAGGTATTGTAGATGACCAGTCATTACGCGCAGTTGCGGTGAGATAGGCAATACTCTTATAAGACAAACCCAATTCGCCATAAGTGCCTACCAACCGCTTTGGTGTTGTTGCATCAGTGAAAAATCTACTGGTTGGTGCCATATTGGCAAAGCTGATGGTGCCGGCGGTAATAAAGCTATATCCCCAATGGTTTTGCATGATTGTTTTCGTGTCTTCACTAGTAGTTCCCAACATCAGGTGCGTATCAAAAGCACCAAACGTTTTGTGGAAATTAGTCATCACTGTTGTTGTAATATAGGTATAGTTAACCATGTCTTTACTCAACCGCCCATTCTGGTAGAGTGGGATTACTGCAGAACCCGGACTAATATAAGTGTAATCATTCGTCGCGTATTGGTCATATCCCAAACGCGCCATAACGTCCCACCAGCTTGCAATTTTAAAATTGGCGTTTACACCACCGGTGATACGCTTGGTTTGTGATGTTAGTTTATCCCTGTTGATAATCCAGTAAGGATTGTCTATATCATCTTTCAAGTCAACAATAACTCCGGAATATATCCGGTGTTGGGATTCGTCCGGGTTTATATAATTTTTTATATTATACGTCTGCGGAAATGTATAAAGTGATTGCATGCTTCCAACCCCACTCAAATACAATCCGGAAGTAGTTAAAGTTCTTTTGATATCGGCAACAGAGTAGGCAACATTTGCATTCAACGTAAGACGACCGTATTTCTGTTCGCCATTAAAGCGGAAGGTGGTTTTATTGTAACTGGTGTTGGGAACAATACCGGTTTGTTTGAAATTAGAACCGGATAAGAAGAAAGAACCGGTCTTGGTTCCGCCGGAGACGTTTATGTTGTTATCGTATACAGTACCGCTCTGGAAGAAATTTCCGATATTGTCATAAGTGGTATCTGCTGGTGTGAGTTTTTGTCCCCAGGAGTTATAGGAAGTGGTAGCAAAAACGCCGTTGCTGGCAGTTGTGCCGTTTCCAAACCGAGTCTGAACCTCGGGCAGTTTATTTGCCGAGGAAGTGCTTATTTTACTGGCAACACTCACCTTTATAACGCCCTCCGCTCCCTTTTTGGTGGTGATGATAACCACGCCATCAGCTGCCCGCGAACCATATAAAGCTGCTGCTGCCGCACCTTTCAAAACCGACATGGTTTCAACATCCTCGGGGTTGATATCCATAATGCGGTTGGAGTAAGTAGTGTTGCTGCGGCTCAAACCATCGGTACCCGTATTGCCGGTAACCGTAGTGGAATTATCATATATAATCCCATCAACAACAAACAACGGTTGGTTTTGTCTGCCCTCAGATGTAGAGTTACCACCGCGAATGGTGATAGAAGCACCTGCACCTGCCGAACCGCTGAATTGTGTAATGTTTACGCCAGGCACTTTACCTACCATTGAGTTAATCACATTGGTATTTTTATTTTTCATCAATTCATCCGCATTTAACTCGGAAACCGAATATCCCAATGCCTTTCGTTCCTTTTTAATGCCCAGTGCTGTTACCACAACATCTTGCATTTGGCCGGTTTCTCCTTTTTGTAAATGCACCTCCATACCGGCAGTGGCTTTTATATTTTGCATAGTATAGCCAACATAGCTAAACACCAACACAACGCCTGCATTTGTACTAACGGTGAATTTGCCATTATTATCCGTAACAGCCGCTTGTTTTGTGCCACTTACGAGAACCGTTACTCCCCCCAGCGGCGTACCATCGTCTGAAAGCACCGTTCCGCTAATGGGAACCCTTTGGGCCTCCAGGTTGTTTGTAATCATGCCAAGCATCGCAAACATGATCAAACTAAAAAGTTTCCATTTTCTCATAACATTTACTTTTTGGTTTTATTATAAAATTTTATATACTCGTTATTCCTGCCTGTATATATGGCTTCCCCTTTCATCGGCCGGATCGGGTTTGATAATTAAATAATTGATCGTATCCGGCATGCCTATTTTATGGGCAGCATCCGCTATTCAGAAATAGTCAGACAGACAATTTTTGCAGTAGCCTTTATCATGGCTTAAAAATTAAAATTTAAACAACTCATTTTTCATATGGGGAACTATTCCTGCCGATATTGGAATACGAAGAGATGAAAGCCTGAATGACAATTTTTTGGTTCCGGACGCTGCACTTAATATTATGCTTTTGACTTGAACAGGTCAGAAAAAACTTCCTGATTGATTCAAAACACCGCACCTGGTTGTGCAGAAACTTTCCGCGGCAAACGATTCTATTGTCTCAATCCCAATTGCTTTTTCTGTAATAACCGTTTATGCTCCGGAAAATAAATGGTTTTAAAACCTAAACGAATTCCATCAAAACAAGTGATAAGGGTTCACCACGCTCATTTATTAATTTGCCGGTATCAGCAAGTTCCTGCAACTCCCTGCGGAACGGCGTATTGGGTTGATTCTATTGTCTCACACAGACTAACCCTCAACATCTTATTGTGAAGAATACCCCGGTAGACGTGTGGTACTGTTTTTTAAATTGTTAATTTAACTTGAAAATTTGTAGACTGAAGATAGCATAAACCGGCAAAAAAACGCAAAAACAAAAATATAAATGCAAAAAAAACTCAAAATACCGCACCACCACAATTAATCCGGATCAATTCCAGGTCCTTCTTTATTAACGGTTTGTTATTCAATAAACCATATTGGGTCGGCTTGCCGGGTTGTTTAATTATGCGTTTTAATTCGCACTCGCGTTCATTCCCATTCTTTCATCAAAACATCGTTAAATAGCAAAATAATCTTTGCCTGAACTACTACTTGCCTGAACTACTCATTGTGTATTTAAAAAGAAAACTGAACGATTGGTTAATCTTATTGAAACCCTGATAGAAAGCAATTCCGCATTTTAGCATGCCGGTTCGGCACGGTAATGATGGCTATTCATAGTAGAATTTTTATACCCTTCAATTTGATGAATCGTAAACAAAAAAGTAGAACCCTTATAGCTAATTTTTACCAAAATCTACGATACTGCGGTCAGCCGCTGTAAAAATGACCCCTTGCTTGGTCGTTGCATTTAATAATTTATAGGAATGTATTTCCCTGCGTAACCTGGTGGTGCTTAGTTATGCAAGGCCCCGAAAAAGTGTAAGATGCCAGCGAAGGGCAGCCCTTCGTAAAACCCCGGACCGCTTATCTGGCCGTTGTATTAAAAGCAATATCGGCAGGCGGAACGCCCGTTCAAAAATCACCAACAGTCTTTTGTGATCAAATTTAAATGGAGTAGGTTTGCTAAAACATTGTCCCTTTAAATATGTCTTCTTTTTTCAGCAATAAAGTGGTGGCCATCACGGGTGGAACCGATGGCATTGGCAAGGCGCTGGTTGACGCGATGATAAAAGCGGGCGCCCGCGTAGCCACCTGCGCACGCAGCCACGATAAGATCTATAACCTCCAGCTGGAATATACCCATGTATTAATGCATGCCATTGTATGTGATGTGAGCAAGGAACTGGAATGCCAGCGTTTTATCAATTCTACGCTTGAAATCTTTGGCGGCATTGATATTTTGATAAACAATGCCGGTATCTCCATGCATGCGCTGGTAAACGATCTTGATGTAGACGTGATCCGTAAGGTAATGGATACAAATTTTTACGGCAGCGTATACTGTACAAAATTTGCCTTACCCAGTTTGCTGGACAGAAAAGGCACCATTGTAGGCGTTTCTTCCATTGCCGGCTACCGCGGGTTGCCGGGACGCAGCGGTTATTCCGCCTCCAAATTCGCCCTGCAGGGCTGGCTGGAGTCTTTACGCACGGAGCTGCTGGAAAAAGACGTGCACGTAATGTGGGTTTGCCCGGGTTTTACCACTTCCAATATACGTCGTGCAGCGCTTAATGAAGAAGGGCAGTCGCAGGGAGAATCACCCATGGATGAATCCGGCATGATGAGTGCAGCGGAATGCGCGCACCATATACTGGATGCCATTTCGAAAAAGAAACGCACATTGGTACTTACGTTTACCGGTAAACGCACGGTGTTCATGAATAAGTTTTTTCCAGGCCTGGCAGACAAATTTGCGTATAAGTATTTTTTTAAAAACGGTAAACTGGTAAAATAACCGCCCAAATGAAGGCAGGTGATTTTGCATCAACAAAGCAATAACCCGGCACGGTTGCCCGCCGTTCACCATAACCATCAAACCTGTATATTGCAAAATGCCCTTAATCACCCTCACATCAGATATCGGATTACAGGATTACCTGGTAGGGGCTGCGCGGGGGCGACTGTTACAGCTTAACCCGGCATTTTCCATTGTCGATATTACCCACCAACTGCCCCCTTTCAACTATAGCCAGTCTGCTTATATCTGCCGGAACGCCATAAAAAATTTCCCGGCCTTTACTTTTCATATCATACTTGTCAATCTTTTTGACCACAAAACCGAAAACCTGCTGTTGGCATTTCACCAGAACCAGTATATTTTATGCGCAGACAATGGACTGCTTACCATGATTGCCGAAGGCAAACCGGAAATGGTAATAGGATTAGCCGCCGATAAAACGAAAATAAAAAACACTCTTTATTGCATTGAAGTAATGGGCCGGGCCATCCAGGCGCTGGCAGCGGGCAGTCGATTACAAGATATTGGCCAGCCCGATATGGAAATAGTGGAAAAAAATCATATCCGCCCATTCCTGGCATCCGACAGCATCGAAGGCCAGATCATTTTTATTGATAATTTTGAAAACGTCATCGTAAACATAACAAAACAGCAATTTGAAGCGCAGCGGGCCAACCGCGCTTTCCGTATTGAGACCCGGCGCAATGACCATATTGAAACAATCAGTGAAACCTATTCGGATGTTCCTGAGGGCGAAAAACTGGCCCTGTTCAATGCCGCAGATTACCTGGAAATTGCCATCAATAAGGGTAATGCCGCGGGATTATTATTTGGTCTCATGGGCTATAAAGAAGAACCCGCCAATCCTTACCTTCAAAACCGCCTGTTTTATAACGTGGTAAAGATCTATTTTCATTAGCCCCTGGGTTTGGCCTTATGGGATCCTGGAGCCAAGGGTTTAAAAACCCCGGTTTTAACGGGCCTGAGCGGTCGTAGCCGGATCCACTCAAAAATCTTCCGTTAAAAACCCGGGCTGGCACTATTCTTTACCCTTAGACCGTTATATTTGCCCCACTTTTTCAAAACCAATGCATTATGACTTTTAAACGAGTGAACAATATTACCGGCTGGATTGTGTGTGCCATTGCCTGCACCGTGTATGTTATGACCATGGAAGCCACGGGCAGCTTCTGGGACTGCGGGGAATTCATATCCAGCACCTTTAAAATGCAGATACCCCATCCGCCGGGGGCACCATTGTTTGTAATGCTGGGCCGTTTATTCATAGTAGCTTTTCACGGGCTTTTTGGCAGCGGCCCCGAAAACGCCGCTAAATCAGTGAATTTTATGACGGCTATGTCGAGCGGTTTTACCATCCTGTTCCTGTTCTGGAGTATTACCCACTTTGCGAGGAAAATGGTGATTACCGATAACACGGTAGCACCCACCAGGGACCAGCTTTTTTCCATTATGGCAGCAGGCGTTGTGGGCGCATTGGCCTATACTTTCAGCGATTCTTTCTGGTTTAGCGCCGTTGAAGGTGAGGTATATGGCATGTCTTCCCTGTTTACCGCGCTGGTGTTCTGGGCCATGCTAAAATGGGAACACAATGCAGACAACCCCGGGGCTGATAAATGGATCATTTTTATTTTCTTCCTGATGGGTCTTTCCATCGGCGTACACCTGCTCGGTTTGTTAACCATACCGGCCATCGTAATGATCTATTATTTCAAACGATATAAAACAACCCGGTGGGGAACCATCTGGGCATTTTTAATAGGCTGCGCCATCACCGGTTTTGTACAGAAATTCATGATCCAATACACCGTTGTGGGCGCCGGCAAATTTGATATCTGGTTTGTAAATGACCTGCACCTGCCTTTTTTCAGCGGGTTTATATTTTTCTTTGTGCTCCTGAGCGTGATCTTCTTTTTTGGCCTGCGCATCGCCCGCAAAAGAAACTGGTCTTTTCTAACCCTGGGTATCTGGTCGGCCATATTCATGCTGCTGGGCTATTCTACCTATGTTACCACCATGATACGCTCCAATGCCAACCCAGCGGTTGATATGTACAATGTTGATAACCCCAATTCACTGGTGGGCTACCTGGGACGCGATCAGTACGGCGACTTTCCCCTGATTTACGGACAGGTATTTACCGCGCAGCCCGAGAGCTACGAGGAAACCGATATGAAATATACGAAGGGAAAGGATCGCTACATTGAAATTGGCCGGGAACAAAAACCGGTTTACAATGCAGAGGATATGATGCTTTTCCCCCGTGTTTGGGATGCCAGCAACGACCAGGGGCATGCTACGTTTTATAAAGATTACCTAGGCCTGGCCGATGGGGAAAAACCCGGGTTTGGCGATAACCTTAGTTTCTTTTTCAAATACCAGGTGTCGTGGATGTATGGCCGTTATTTTCTGTGGAATTTTGCGGGTAAACAAAACGATATCCAGGGTTTTGCCCAGGGCAACCCCAGGGATGGCAACTGGCTTACCGGTATTCCTTTTTTCGATAGTAAGGTATTGGGCCTGGGCGACCAGGACAATATGCCCGATAGCATAAAACACAATAAAGCGCACAATACCCTGTACGGGCTGCCATTTATTCTCGGCATTATCGGAATGGTGTTTCATTATTTCAAAGACCGAAAAGATTTTTTAGTGGCCGGTCTTTTATTCTTCTTTACCGGTTTGGCCATTGTGCTCTATCTTAACCAGGCAGGGAACCAGCCCAGGGAACGAGATTATGCTTATGTTGGTTCTTTTTATGCCTTTGCCATCTGGATTGGCCTTGGCGTGCTTCAGGTCAAGGAATGGCTTCAAAATAAATTAAGCGCAAATCTTTCCGGCATCATTGCTTTTGCAGTGTGTATGCTGGCGGTGCCCATACTAATGGGTCAGCAGGAATGGAACGACCATGACCGCAGTAAAAAAGTATTGGCGCGCGATCTGGCCAAAGATTACCTGGAAAGCTGTGCCCCCAACGCCATCCTGTTTACCTATGGCGATAATGACACCTACCCGCTCTGGTATGCACAGGAAGTGGAAGGCATCCGACCCGATATACGGGTTATCAATAACAGCCTGCTGGGCATCGACTGGTATATCAACCAGCTTCGGTATAAAGTAAACAGCAGCGATCCCATAGACGTGATCTGGGACGAAGAAAAAATACAGGGCAATAACCGCAATTATGTTTACATCAACCCCCGACAGGATCTAAGCCAGGAATCTTATTACGATGTTTACCAGATAATGAAAGACTTTGTAGGCAGCGACGACCCGGATAAAAAAGTTACCACCCAGGGAGGCGACGCCCTTAATTACCTTCCCACCCGCAGGCTGAAAATACCGGTGGATGAAAAAACGGTTCGCGCCAACGGTACGGTAAACCCCACGGACACCGTGGTAAGCGAAGTTGATTTTGAATTGCAGAAAAACAAAAACGTGCTGTTTAAAAACGACCTGGCCATTATTAATATCATCGCCGCAAACAAATGGAAACGACCTATCTATTTTACCGCACCCAATACCGGCCAGGAACTGGGCTTTTCTAATTACCTGCGCAAAGACGGGCTTACCTACCGCCTGGTGCCTGTAAAAAATAATACCGGACTCAATACAGCATGGGTGGTTGACAAACTGCTCCACAAATATGGATTTGGAAGCGCCAATATCAAAGGTGTTTATTTTGATGAACAAAACAGGGTACACCTCAACAGCATCCGACAGGCTTATGCAGACGGCGCGGCCGGGCTGGCAGATATCGGCAAAAAAGAGGAAGCAAAAAAACTGTTGGATATGGCAGACAAGGGCATCCTGGAAGAAAATATGCCTTATGCCATGGTAAGCCACGGCAACCAGCATGATTATTTCACGCTCCGATTCCTGGAATCCTGTTATAAGGCCGGTTATACACAACTGGCCGACCATGTGTCAAAAGCACTGCACAAAGACCTTGACCAGCAAATGAAATATTACCAGGCCCTGCCGGAAGCCAAACAGGAAGGCATGCGGGGAGAACAGCAAAGTACAATGCAAATGCAGCAGCTGCTGACCATGATGGAAGGCCAGTACAAGGGTAGTACGTTGCTGCCGGGGAACGGAGAAATGGAGAAAATCATCAGCAACGCAACAGACAGCGGTAAAAAGAAAGTACCGGACAAATAATTCCGCTTAACATAAATTTTTAAAACCCCACGGACTGTGGGGTTTTTTGTGCAACCAATTTGTATTTACGTTGTTATGGAAAGAAGGCCCAGGCCCCGCTATTCACAAACAGCGGGATAACAAAAATTTCATCCGGGGCAGGAAGCTTTTACGAAAGAACCAACAGCTATTTTAAGCAGATAAATGTTGTAAATTACAGTGTATGAGAGGTTATTTCTTTTCCAAATTTGATGAAAGCCAGGAAGGCAAAACACCCTTCGATAAACTTTTGGAACTGTTCATGCAGTTACTGACATATACCAGTGGCGATGTGGGCGAGGCATTGAAATGGCTGAATGAACTGGACCGGCAGTTTGAACTGACCAGCCCCGAATACGGCATGGGTGATTTTATTGACGATATAAAAAACAAGGGTTATATAGACGAGAACAAACAGACCGGCGAAATAAAAATAACGGCAAAGACAGAACAGGGCATCCGTAAAAAAAGCCTGGAAGAGATATTTGGCAAGCTAAAAAAAAGCAAGCAGGGCGATCACAATACGCGCAAACCCGGGCAGGGCGATGAAATAAGTCCGGACAGCAGGCCTTACCAGTTTGGCGATATGTTGGAACAAATTGATTTTACCGAATCCATCCGCAACGCACAGATCAACCATGGCCTGGACAGCTTTTCCATGCAGGAAGACGACCTGCAAATACGGGAAACGGATTTCAAATCACAGACTTCCACTGTACTGATGATTGATATTTCACATTCTATGATCCTTTACGGGGAAGACCGTATTACCCCGGCAAAAAAAGTTGCCATGGCGCTGAGCGAGCTGATAACAACCAAGTATCCCAAAGACACGCTGGACATTGTGGTATTTGGAAACGATGCCTGGCCGGTAGAAATAAAGGATTTGCCTTACCTGCAGGTGGGCCCCTACCATACCAATACCGTGGCGGGTCTTGAACTGGCCATGGATATATTGAGGAGACGCCGTAACCCAAACAAACAGATCTTTATGATCACCGATGGCAAGCCAACCTGCCTGAAGGTGGGAAAAAAATATTATAAAAACAGTTTCGGTTTAGACCGCAAGATCACCTCCCGCTGTTTAAACCTGGCCGCCCAGTGCAAAAAACTGAAAATTCCCATTACCACTTTTATGATTGCTTCCGACCCCTACCTGCAGCGTTTTGTAAACGAGTTTACAGAGACCAATAACGGTAAGGCTTTCTTTGCTGCGCTTGACCACCTGGGTGCTTTTATCTTTAAAGATTTTGAAAGCGGAAAACGAAAAACGGTTTATTGATGCGCTTGTTTACATTGGGAAATGGTTGCTGTAGTAAGCGCATCCTTCAAATCCCTTACCCGCTGCGTTGTCTGAAGCCGGAGCGGAAATGCCAATTGCTATAAGATCTGATTATATAAAAAATTACAATGGACATCAAAAAAATTCCAACGGTCGGCCAACTCAAGAAAAGCGGTTACCAGCCCAAATCGGTGAAGGAGGAAATACGCAAAAACCTGATTGCGAAATTGCAAAACAAGGAACCAACTTTCCCGGGTATTATTGGCTATGAAGATTCGGTGATACCGGATACGGAACGGGCCCTGCTCAGCAAACACAATATCCTTTTCCTGGGATTGCGTGGCCAGGCAAAAACACGCATGGCCCGGCAAATGACAGAATTACTGGATGAATGGGTACCGGTGGTATCGGGCAGCGAGATCAATGACGACCCGCTAAAACCCATTTCCAAATACGCCATGGACCAGCTTGCAGCGCATGGAGACGAAACGCCCATACACTGGCTGCACCGCAGCGAACGTTATGGCGAAAAACTGGCCACCCCCGATGTAAGCGTGGCAGACCTGATTGGTGATATTGACCCTATTAAGGCAGCCAACCTGCGCCTGAGCTTTGCCGATGAACGGGTGATCCACTACGGCATCATACCCAAAAGCAACCGCAGCATTTTTGTAATCAATGAAATACCCGATTTACAGGCACGCATACAAGTGGCGCTGTTTAATATTCTGGAGGAAGGCGATATACAGATACGCGGTTTTAAACTACGTCTGCCACTGGATATCCTGTTTGTATTTACGGCCAACCCGGAAGACTATACCAACCGCGGATCGATAGTTACGCCGCTCAAAGACCGGATAGAAAGCCAGATACTGACGCATTATCCAAGAACCCTGGAAACATCGCTGGCCATTACGGAACAAGAAGCCCATGTACACCCAGACCAGAAAGACCGGGTAAAGATTAGCGATCTTGTAAAAAGGCTTATTGAACAGGTTGCTTTTGAAGCCAGAAACAATGAATATGTTGATAAAAAAAGCGGTGTCTCCGCACGGTTAACCATAGCCGCTTTTGAAAACGCCGTGAGCGCTGCCGAAAGAAGGGCCATCCTGAACAAGGAAAAACAAACCCAGGTATGGATAAGCGATCTGGCCGGTATCATACCCTCCATTACGGGCAAAATAGAATTGGTGTACGAAGGTGAGCAGGAAGGGCCTTTCCAGGTAGCCATGAATTTGATGGACAAGGCTGTGCGTACCCAGTTTGTGCAATATTTTCCCAACCCCGAGACCTTTAAAAAACGTCGTAGCACCGGTAAGGAATCTGTTCGCGAAACAGAAAACCCTTATAAATCCATCAGCCGCTGGTTTGATGCAGGGAATGCAACCGATATGCCGTTCGGTTTAACAGATAAAAGCAAACTCCTTGAGCTGTACAAAGTAGATGGCCTGCATGCCCTGGTAAAAAAATTCTTTCCACATGCCAATGAAATGGAAGCAGCCCTGCTGATGGAATTTGTACTTCACGGATTGGCATCCTATTCGCTCATCAGTAAAAAGGTGGTTGAGAACCGTATTGAATTTAAAGACCTGATTGGCTCCATGGTAAACCTGGGCACCGGCAGCTTTAACAGTGAAACGGATTTCGACAACGAAGATTTAAGCTAGTCATCTGCCGGACAACAACCTGCCCGGCAGTTTGTTATAACCCATTTCAAAATGATTAATTACAACGGCAGGAACTTTTGTTGCCTTTCTGATCCTGCGAGCGGAATGGCCGATAATGATACGATTTTTTATTGTAAACAATCCGGGCTTCATATAACGGCCACCTATAGCGGTGGAAACATCGTAGATGGAAGCCTCACAGCCATGGCCGACGATGCCGGTAACCTGAACATCCGGTTCCAGCACATCAATATCAACGGGCAATTTCTCACCGGCACATGTTTCTCGCGTCCCCAAATAATGACCAACGGAAAAATAAGACTGAATGGGCAATGGCATTGGACCTGCGGTGATTATAGCAAGGGCGCATCCTTGTTGGAGGAAATTTAAAGAACCCACTTGCAAAATGAAGATCGGACCGCAATTTTTTTATACGTGTATTCTGCGGTTCCGGGCAATGGTTTTCCATTCTCCTGTTATCCTGCCCTTTTCAATGGTAATGGCTCTTTCAAACAGGGCTACGGTAGGACAAACATGATAAGGCAGCCCATACAGGATATCGCCGGTGGTATACATCTTTTCGCCGTGGGTTTCCAACACCAGGTGTTCTTCGCTGTGACTAAGCGGCAGTAACCGGGGTGCATTCAAAAAATAAACACGCCGTGCAAGCTCATTTTCCGCGGCAATGGATTTATGCCCCAGATCGATGCATATCCTGTTAGCCACCGGTAATGAAATAACCCTGCTAATCACCAGTGCGGCCGTCAGGAAATGTTGTTCCGGGCAGAGATCGGAGTAACCCTTGTCCCAGTATACAAAAGTTCCCGGGCTGCATTCAATTTCCTTTCTTTTGCAATGACCGGAAAAAGCGGGTGAACCGCCCATTATAATTACCGGCTTTGCAAATCCCTGGGCCATAATATTCTTTTGCAGGTTCTCCACCACGGCAAATGCTTCATCGGCATGATTTGAACGCACGGTGAAATCAATATCCCTTATATGCCCGTCGTACGCATGTAAACCGGATGGCTGTATACCAGTGAGTTTTCCACAGGCCGCGTATAACTGAAGCAAAGTTTCACCGGGGGCAATACCAGTGCGGTTCATGCCAACATTAACGTCTATGTATACCGGCACGGTAAGACCAGATTGGGTATATATCGCCGCCATCTGCTGCGCGGCCACAATATTATCGGTCAAACAGGAGTATTTGGTAGCCGGATATTTTTTCATAACGGTCACAAACCTTTGCAGTTTAGGGCCGATTGGCTGGTACGCCAGTAACACATCCGGTGCCTGGCAAAGACCCAGGGCTTCTGCTTCCGCAATGGTAGCGCATTTAAACTTTTGTATGCCAGCGGCCATCATCAGCTCAATCGTTTCCAGGCATTTGCTGGTTTTGATGTGCGGTCTCAGCCGCAGGGAGTCGCCGATCATGCTCACCGCTGTACGGATATTGGCTTTCACGCGTTCGGGATAAACAACCAGTGTGGGAGAATCCAGTTCATCGATATCATCAATCTGGTACCAGTTGATATTTGTATCATTCATTAAAAAACTGTTTACGGTTAAAAACAATATCGGCGGAGCCGGGTGCAATTTCCTGCTGCGTTTCATGCGCGGCCATCGGCAAGAAAACCTCCCCGCTGCTGCCTGGAACAAACATGGGCAAACCGCCCGCCTGGCAATACAAGATGCCTGTAAGACCGGCATTTTATTGGACGTTCGGCTAATACAATTCAAAAAGTGCTTCTACCTCTACCGCTGCATTGCCCGGCAGTGAACCCATACCCACAGCGCTGCGCACGCCAATACCGTTTTCTTCGCCCATCAGCTGCGCAAACAATTCGCTGCAGCCATTCATGATAAGGGCCTGTTTTTCAAAATCTGGTGCGCAATTTACCATCCCCAGTATTTTTATCACTCTTTTCAACCGTTCAAACCCGCCCAGGTGTTCTTTTATTGAACCCAATATTGCCAGCGCACACTGGCGGGCCGCGGCTTTACCATCTTCTTCGCTAAGATCGGTGCCTATTTTCCCCGAAATGCAATGCCCATCGGCACGTAAAGAAACATGGCCCGATACAAACAGCTGATTACCCAAGGTAAGACAGGGCTTGTAAATACCTTTTGAGGGATGCACAGCGGGAAATTGCAGCCCTATTTCATCCAGCTTTTTTTGAATGTTATTTGTTTCCATAGCTATTGAATAAAAAAGTTGACAATCAATACACCTGCCAGTCCAAAAACAGCTACAAGGGTTTCCATCACCGACCAGGAACGGAGCGTATCTTTGATACTCAAATTAAAATATTCTTTGAATAACCAGAACCCCGCATCGTTTACATGGGAGAACATCAGGCTGCCCGCGCCAATGCTCAGAACCATCAGGCTGGGATGCACATGCAGGATAGCAGGATGCGCCGCAGTGCCCACCATCATAGGCGCAATAATACCCGCGGCCGTTAAGCCGGCTACGGTGGCCGAGCCCAGACAAACACGTATGATAGCGGCAATTAACCAGCCCAATACAAGGGGATTAATGGATAGGGTTTGCAGGCTCGCCGCAATGGTAAGACTTACCCCACTATCTGTAAATACCTGTTTTAATGCGCCTGCGCCTGCCACTATCAGCAATATAACCGCGATATCTTTTACCGCATCGCTGTAATAGTCCATCAGTGTCTTCATTTTTTCCCCTCTGGCGATGCCCAATGTATAAGTAGCCAGCAATAATGAAACCAGCATTACAATGGCCGGATCGCCTATCAAAGTTATCAATTTTTGGATGGCAGGGTTTTGAATATGTAACAAAGGGAAAATGGTGGAGAGCGCAAGCAACATAACCGGCAACAAGGACGACAAAAAACTATTAGCCGTGCCCGGTAGTTCGTTTTCAGCAATGGTTTTTTGCTGGAAGGTTTGCAGCGGCACCGATTTTATTTTGCGACAGGTTTGTGCAAACAACGGACCGGCCACCATGACGGTGGGTATGGCAACAATCATTCCGTACACCAGCGTGGTGCCCAGGTTGGCATGAAATTGTGCCACCAGCGCGGCGGGTGAAGGGTGCGGCGGCAAAAATCCATGTGTTACCGATAAGGCCGCCAGCATGGAAATACCCAGGAAAACGGCGGGCAGTTTGGTCTCGTACACCACGGAAAATAATAGGGGTACCAGCAGTACAAAACCAACGTTGTAAAACAGGGGGATGCCTACTATAAAACCCGTCACCATCAGCGCCCAGTGAATATATTTTCTACCAAAAATATGCATCATTACCGAGGCTATTTTTTGTGCTGCCCCGCTCTCTGCCACCAGTTTGCCCAGCATGGCGCCCAGGCAGATTATGATCACCAGTTCACCCAGCATATCGCCGATGCCCTTCTTAACTGAATTGGTTAAGGTATCTATTGGGATGCCTAATAACCATCCTGCCAGCAGCGATACAACCAGGAAAGCAAGAAAGGCATTGAACTTGCCCCATGTTATCAATAATATGAGCAATACGATACAGCAAACAACAATCAGAATGGTCATAGCAATGAGTTGAATTGATTTTCCGAATGTAAAGTTATTAGTTCATAGTCATGGTTGTTCCGGGTAAAAAAATGATGAAAATTTGAATTATTTTTTTTAATACAGTGGCCTTAAAGCCGGCCAGATGCTGATTAGACATGCGTATGCAAATCATTGTCATCCTGAGTAAACGATTAGTGGAATCAAAGTTCTTTGAAAATGACAGGCACAAGATACCGGCGGGGCTTTGTGAACCATGATTTAGATTCATTGTTGCCTGGCAGCTGGATCCAAACCTTTGTCTCCCCTTATGTAGGAGCGGCCTCCTACCGCAATAATTTCTTTAAATGGTTCGGCCTCAAAAGCCGGCCGGGCTTCGTATTAAAGGTTCATCAACACCGCTTAAATAAAATTGACCGATGACATAGTTGCTTGCTACCGCTTTTTGCAAACCAGATAACAGACATTAAAAAGTAAGTTCCAGTGAGCCAGACAGCCTTGGTTAACCGCCTGAAAAACAGTAAATTTGTCGCCAGATGCCACGGTTAACCCGTGGCATGCTTACAATACCGCTTTATGACTGAAATAAAAAAAGAAGAAGACAAATCGCTCAATTTTTTAGAAGAAATTGTGGAATCCGATCTCGCTGCAGGTAAATACAAATCCATCTTAACCCGTTTTCCACCCGAGCCCAATGGCTATCTTCATATCGGCCACGCAAAAAGCATCTGTCTCAATTTTGGGCTAGCTTTAAAATATGGTGGCAAAACCAATCTTCGTTTTGATGATACCAATCCCGTAACCGAAGACACCGAATATGTTGATAGCATAAAAGAAGACATCCAATGGCTGGGGTTTACCTGGACAGGGGAGTTCTATGCGTCCGATTATTTTGAGCAGCTTTATGGCTTTGCCGTGGACCTGATAAAAAAAGGATTGGCTTATGTAGACGACAGCAGCAGTGAAACCATTGCCGCGGAAAAAGGAACGCCCACGACGCCGGGTAAACGCAATTCCTTTGCCGATCGCAACTCCGAAGAAAATCTGGTACTTTTTGCAGACATGCGCGCGGGCAAATACCGGGATGGCGAAAAAGTATTACGGGCCCGGATAGACATGACCTCTCCCAATATGCACTTGCGCGACCCGCTCCTATACCGCATCAAACACGCGCACCATCACCGTACCGGCGACGCCTGGTGCATATATCCCATGTATGATTTTGCCCACGGTCAGAGCGATTCTATAGAACGCATCACCCATTCCATCTGTACGCTGGAGTTTGTGCCCCACCGCCCGCTGTACAACTGGTGTATTGAACAATTAGGCATATTTCCTTCACAGCAATATGAGTTTGCGCGACTGAACCTCAATTACACGGTCATGAGCAAACGAAAATTGTTACAACTGGTGAATGAAAAACATGTGCATGGATGGGATGATCCGCGGATGCAGACCATCAGTGGCCTGCGCCGCCGGGGTTATACACCCGAAAGCATCCGCGATTTCTGCGACCGCATCGGCGTGGCAAAAAGAGAAAACTTAATTGAACTGGGCCTCCTGGAATTCTGCATCCGCGAACACCTGAACAAGATTGCGCAAAGAAGGCTGGTGGTTTTTGACCCACTGAAAATAATCCTGACCAATTACCCTGCAGGGCAAACAGAAATATTTACCAGCGAAGACAACCCCGAAGACGCCAACACCACACACCGCGAAATGCCGTTTAGCAATGAATTGTATATAGAACGAGAAGATTTCATGGAGGTACCGCCTAAAAAATTCTTCCGCCTGGCACCGGGCCAAAAAGTGAGGTTAAAAAGCGCTTATATTATTCAATGTGATGAAGTGTTAAAAGATGCCAATGGTAAAATAATCGCGCTTAAATGTTCCTACATTCCCGAAAGCAAGAGCGGGTCCGATACCTCCGGTCTAAAAGTACCCGCCACCCTGCACTGGGTAAGTGTACCACATGCCATTGGCTGCGAGTTGCGCCTGTACGACCGCCTTTTCCGGGTGGAAGACCCTGCCAATGAGGAAGGCGATTTTAAAAGCTATATCAATCCTGATTCTCTGCAAACTATTGAACACGCCTATGCCGAACCGGCTTTGAGGACTGCCGGGTTTAAGGAACGTTACCAGTTCCTGCGCAAAGGATATTTTTGTCTCGACAAAGACAGCAGCGAAGAGAAAATAATTTTTAACCGTACCGTTACCCTTAAAGACCCCTATGCCAATAAGCGCTGAAATTCGCGTAGGATTGTTCAGTTTAGGTGCACAGTTAAAGGATCCAGCCACCAGGCTGGCCTTCGCCATCTGTCTGTTACGTATAAACGCTACGGACCTGCGGTCTGTTTAAACCAATTCTTCAGCGCCTTTTGTTGGCCACCAGGAGGATAGCGCCGGCTGCAATGGCAATCGCACCGGCATACGTGGGCCAGCCAATCCATTTGTTTTCTTTTTTATTGATTTCTACTGGTCCCAGGTCCACTACTTTCTTTTCTGTCTGAACGCTAAAACCCCTGAATGCGATCATCAGAACGCCCGCTACGATTAAAACAATTGCCAGAACTTTCATATTGGTGCTTTTTAGGTGAATACTATTATATACCAAATGTATACCAGCCGCAGTTTATTGCAATACTATCATTATCAATAGGCCACGGGTAAATACTTCTACGATCTCCAGAACATGTCTAACGATTTACCGGACTTGCGGATTAAAATTACACGTTTTTAACACATACCGATAATAAGTGTTACCCTGTAGCGTTTTAGGGAGGAACCCCCAGCCATGTCTAAATTTAACCCTAAAAATCGACGCCCCTCCGGACCCAGCCTGCGGTTAATTGTATTTTGCTCCTTCATTTGCTGGTGTTTTTTAATGATGCCGCGCGATACTACCGCTCAAAGCATCGGCGGCTGGACATTTAACAACCTGCTTACCGGAACACCGGGACTGTACAATACCATCAGCACGGCCGACTTTTCTGCGGGTATTCCAACCCGCGCGTTTAATGGCGGCACTGAATATTATGGGCAAAACGGATGGCCTTCCGGTGCGCTCAATACCGCCAAGTACCTGCAGTTCAGCCTTACCCCTTCCGCCGGTTACCAGTTAGACATCAGCACCCTGGTGTTGCGGATAAGAAGAAGCAATACCGGGTCTCCGGCAGGTAGCGGACCTACCAGCTGGGCGCTTCGCTCCAGCCTGGATGGATTTACAACCGATATTGCTTCCGGCACCATGACGCATGCTTATGCTAATTATACCGTTACACCGGGTACCGGATTTTTGAACCTGTACAGCACGGTTGTGTTCAGGTTGTATGGGTACACAGCCAGCACCGGCAGCGGTGGCAATAGCCGGTTCGTTGTTGATAATATAA
>JBDTVE010000057.1:0-23261 GCA_040007355.1 Bacteroidota bacterium
CCGGATTTGTTTCACCGTATATTGTTTACACCGGGCTGCACCCGGTGCTATTGTACATCACCCCTCGGGGGCTTAGCCTTAAAGGGTCGCTTTGAAGGCCCAAAATCAGAAATAGCCTCTGCTTATTGCATATATGGCTGACAAGCATTATTTTAGCCCGCTAAACCTGTATGGCTACTATGGAATGGATAAACATCTTAAAATGCCCTATCACCGGCAAAGACCTGCGGGCACTGGAACCCAGTGAAATTGAAGTCCTCAATAAAAAGGCGGCCGGTAATAAGTTGTGGCAGGCAGATGGAAAACCCATGACGGAGAAAATCGAGAAAGGGCTGGTCACAACAGACGGTTCCTATATTTACCCTATTATAAAAGAGATTGTACTGCTGCTGAAAGACCTGGCCGTGGTAGACGCACCGGGAAAAATAATAACAGATATTATCAGTGACGATAAAAAACTGGTAAAAAATTTCTATGACCAAAAGGGCTGGTTTACCGATGAACAGGGTAATTATGAGGATGCCGTGATATTCGAAGACCTTCGCCCGTTTGCGCAGGACTATATAAAAAAATGTCACGACCGGGTAAGCCGCTTTCTGAATCCTGCGGGCACCTATATGATTGATGCCGCTTCCGGCGCACTCCAATACACAGACTACCTGCAATACTCCGCCAATTATACCTACCGGGTATGCGTGGATTTCTCTTTCCAGGCCCTCAGCGAATGCAAAAGAAAACTGGGTGATAAAGGCCTCTGTATCCTCGCTGATATGACCAATATGCCCTTTAAAGATGGTGTGGCAGATGGTTTTGTATCATTGAATACCATTTATCATATTCCGAAAGACGAACAAACCACGGCCATAAAAGAATTGTACCGTTTGTTAAAACCCGGAACAAAGGGCGTAGTGGTGTATGAATGGTTTAAGCATTCACCCTGGATGAATTTCTGGATGCTGCCCTTCCGCGGTTTTGTATACATCAAAAACCGCGTCATGGACGGGGTGGCAAAACTGGCGGGTAAAAAAGATGCTGGCCGCCGCTTGTATTATTATGCACACAGCCCTGCGTATTTTCAAAAAAACCTCCCTCCTTTCTCTCTAAAAGTATGGCGCTCGCTCAGCGTGCACTTTATGCGCTATTACCTGCATTCCGGTTTGTTTGGAAAAAAAATCCTTGACTGGGTATACAAAAAAGAAGAAAAAGACCCGGCAGCATGCGGTCTTAAAGGAGAATACCCCATGCTGGTGTTTGAGAAGCCCTGATCCATATTTCCGCCGGGAACAGACCAACCGATGGCGCCGATCATTTTCATAAAGCATATGTTCATATCCGTTATATTCAACAAACACCTAATTCAGACCAATCTGCAGCCACGGACCGCTCCATAGCCCTCCTGAGACAAAAAAAATGCCGGTCACAGTTTCCTCTGACCAGCACCCGTCTTGCTATATGATAAACAAGTATAACAACCCTACAAGAATACAAAGATATGATCAGGATCAACCTGACCCTATAGTAGATTAACTATATACTATAGGTATTTCTGCGAAAGAATATGCGATTATAACGGGCAGGCATGTTCGCCTTTGTAACATACAATGGTGGAGCATATACATAGTTGCCCTTAGTGCAGAATGTGTTTTACCTGTTTAACTAATTGCTAAGGTTCCTGAAATCAACGGGTACGAGTTTGCTTACTCCCGGCTCCTGCATGGTTACTCCGTAGATAATGTCTACCGCACCCATGGTTTGTTTATTATGCGTAACAATGATAAACTGGCTCTCCTCGCTGAAACGGCGTATCATATTCGTAAATTTACCCACATTGGCATCATCCAGCGGGGCGTCCACCTCATCCAGGATACAGAAAGGCGCCGGTTTAATCAGGTAAATGGCAAACAGCAGCGCCGTAGCCGTTAGTGTTTTCTCGCCCCCGCTTAGCTGGCTGATGGATGAGGGCCGCTTGCCCTTTGGTTTCGCAATGATATCAATACCGGTTTCGGCCAGGTTTTCGGGGTTGTCCAGTATCATATCGGCCATATCGTCTTCGGTAAACAGGGCCTTGAATACTTTCTGAAAATTCTCCCGCACCTTGTTAAACGTTTCCAGGAAGGCCTGGTTGGCGGTGGCTTCCACCTCCTGTATGGTCTGTAACAGGCTGTCCTTAGCCGTTACCAGGTCGTTTTTTTGTTCCATGATAAAATCATACCGCTTCTTCATTTCCTGGAAAGCTTCAATGGCCATAGGGTTAACCTCTCCCAGGTTCTCCAGCCGTTTCTTCATCCGATCGCTTTTTTCCTGCAGCTCTGCTACCGGTGTTTCGGTTGCCCTTTGCTGGTCAATAATATCGTCTAAATTAATCCGGAACTCTACCTGCAAGCGCTCTTTCATACCTGACAGCTGCAGCTTCAGTTCATTCAATCGATCTTTTATTTCCGCCAGCAAATGCTCGGCCTGCTCCTTGTCCTTCACCGTATGACGCAAACCGCTTTCCTTCTCATTGAGCTCATTACGCAGGTTATAATAGGCTTGGTCAGCTTCATTCAGGGTGGTTTCTTCCGTTTCTTTTTTATGCAGCAATGCCACATACTCCCGTTCGGCAGTCCGCAGTGCCTCATCGCTTTCCGTAATGCTTTCCTGTGTTTGTTTCAGTTGGGATGCGTTTGCTTCTATCTGCGACCGCAAATCATTTAACTGGTTACTTTTAAATTCAAATTCCTGTTTCAGGGCGTTGATTTTACTGTGCTGCCGTGTTACCTGCAGGTTAAAATCATTGTAGCCTGCCATCTTTTCGTTATACGCGGTCTCTGCCACCCGGTAATCATCTTCACTGGTCCTTAACTTGTCCCTTAATTCATTTAGCGTGCTCACCAGTTGCGTCCACTCATTGCGTACGCCTTCTACCCCGCCCACGGTTTCTTCCAGCGTGAGCTGCAATTCTTCCAGACGGTTTTGCGAACTGCCCTGCAACGCATACAGGTTCTCTGTCTTATTTTCCAGCGAGAACACAAAATTGGTCAGCCGGCTGATGTCTTCCTGCGCCTGTCTGATGGCCGTTTCCTTTAATTGCTCATTAAACCCAACTACCTCGTTGTGCCGGGCCTGGATCTCCATTTTCAGGCGATTTACAATGACTTCCTGCGCGGCAATTTCTTCCCGCAGCTTTTCAAGATTTTTTGCGCGGCCGATCTTTTTCCCTTCAAAAAGACCTACGCTACCACCGGTCAGAGAATATTTTCCTTTTACGTATTTGCCGTGTTTTTCCAGCACCACGGCGCCGTTGCTATTGGTCAGCGCATCTTCACTTTCCGCGATAAACACATTGCCCAGTAAATAATTGGCCAGGCTGCGGTATTTTTCATCCACTTCAATAACATCCATGGCACGAATGGTCTCCGGCAAATCATGCGATGCGCCAAAATCCTGCGTTTCGGCTGATAGTTTATCCAGCAAAAAGAAATTGGCTTTTCCTTTTTTATTGTCGTCCAGCAAGTGCACCGCCTGCAGGCCTTCCTGCAGGTTATTAACCACGTAATAGTTAAGATAAGGTTCCAGCACATTTTCCACGGCGGCCCGGTATGCTTCTTTTACGTAAATGATGTCTGATAAAATAGGCGCGGTATGGTTCCAGTTAGTATTGTTGTGGAGGAATTTAACGCTTTCAGGATAACCTTCCATTGAGTCAATCAGGCTCTTCAACAGGTCGTGTTCGTTCCGGCGGGCATCCAGTTTCCTGTTTTCATCTGCCAGTTGCTGCCGCAGCAATTCCACCGTTTCCTGGGTTTGCAATATCTGCTCCCTGGTACGATCCTGCTGCTCCTTCAATTGTTGCAAATCTGTTTTACGGCTTTCCAGCTCCTGTTCTTTAAACACGCGTTCCTCTTCCAGCTGTTTTAGCTGGCTGGCTCTCAATTCCCTTTCACCGTCTATCTGCTCTATGGCCCGTTGTAAATTCTGAATGGAAGTATCCGCTACCGCCACTTTTTTCTCTGCCTCAAACTGGCTGCGCTGTATGGTCAGGTTCTCGCTCCGCAGGTTGTCTACATGCGCTCTTTTTTCATCAAAGACCTTCCGTTTATCTTCCACACTTGTTTTTAATTCTTCCAGTTGCTGTTGCAGACGATCCAGTTTACCCTGTTCTTCGGTACCCTGTTGCTGGGTAAACAAAATACTTTCCTCCAGTCCTTTTAACTGGCCTTCGCTTTTCGCCAGGAAGGCTTCCAGGCTGGCTGATTTTTCTTGCAGAAAATGCAGGCGCTGGCTGGCCAGGTTCTTTTCATTTTCCTTGGTACGAAGGGTTTGCAACAGATCATTGAAAGAATGCTGCATGCTTTGCAGGGCGCGCTCTTTTTCAATAAACCCTACCCGCTCCTGTTCCAGGGCTGCTTCCGCTCCGGCAATGGCCGCTTCCAACTGAATTTTTTTATTGGTTTCCGTCTCCGACTGTTCATTCAAATCCCGGTAAGTAATATTAAACCCCTCCAGCGATGCCTTGGCAAGTTCAATGCTGTGTTCGCGGTATTCTTTTTTTATTTCGTGGTATTTCTCTGCTTTTTTTGCCTGGTTTTCTAGGCTTTTTAACTGGTTGTTGATTTCAAACAACAGGTCCTCAATACGCGCTATATCCTGCTCCGTGGCATCCAGTTTTAATTTGGCCTCGCGCTTGCGTGTTTTGTAGATGGTGATGCCGGCAGCCTGCTCCAGCATCCGGCGGCGGCTGTTTTCCTTGTCTTTGATGATCTCATCCACCATACCCAGTTCAATGATCGCGTAACTATCGGTACTCACGCCGGTATCCATAAAAAGGTTCTGGATATCTTTCAGTCGACATTGAACATCATTCAGACGGTATTCGCTTTCACCACTTTTATAAAATTTTCGGGTAACCGTTACCGTGTTAAATTCCGTGGGTAGCAGGTTGCGGGTATTTTCAAATGTAAGGCTTACCTCGGCCAGGCCGGAGGCGCTCCTGGTTTTAGACCCGTTAAACACCAGGCTGTCCAGGTTCTCACTGCGCAGGTGACTGATCTTCTGCTCGCCAATTACCCAACGGATGCTATCAATGATATTGCTTTTGCCACAACCGTTTGGGCCAATCACACCAGTAATGCCCTGATCGAAATTAAGTACGGTCTTGTCTGCAAAGCTTTTGAACCCCTTTATTTCTAGACTCTTTAATCTCACAGTACAATGTTTTAAGTATAACGGGCAAATATATTTTTTTGCGGCTAAAGAAAATTCGGGTTGGACGGCCAGCCGCGCTAAATTGTTAACCTGTTATACACAAACGCTTATCCATAGAAAAGTTATCAACAGGTTGTGGGCAAATAGAGAGAAAATGCTGTGGTATCAGCGGTAGTAATGCTATTTAACATTCTTGTGTGCTACCTAACCTATCAGCCTGCAGCCGATAATTTCGCACACAAGCATACCGGCAACGATATAAGCCGTAGATTAATCTGGCCTGTAGCCCACGGGTTGCCAAGAACATTAGCCGTAGGCTGATTTGGTGGGTAGAATACACGGTTGGCTAAGTCTTCAGTTGCAAGCTGATCTGGTGGGCAGCCACCGAGTGCCACGGGAAAAATAAAGACAGTAAATTACAGTCGCCCATGACAAATATTAAAGATTTACATATCGAAGAAGAAATCCTACCGCTGTTCGATTTCACGTTTAACCTCTATTCGGGAAAAGCTGTACGGGATATATTGAACGATCTCCCCGCATCAAAAGACGGAATACGCTATCGGCAGGATCTGCTAAAAGGGTTTATCGGTAACCGCGCCGTTTTAAAAGACTATTCGTTCTCACGGTTTAACCTCTCGGAGATTTATGATTTCCTGGGAACTTTTTCCGCGGGCTCTTTTTCCGGGGCTAACCTGCGCTGGAAACTCCTTTTCTCGGAAAAAGAAAGACACCAGAAAAAAGGAAAACTCATCCTCCTCATTCTGCTTTTTCATAAAATACATTCCACTTACATAAAGCCGCTAAATACAACTCTTTTTCCAGACGTTTATGCTGCTGAAATCCGGTGGTTAAATGCTTTTTTCGCCGATTTTAACCTGGATCACTATGAAAGCTTCTTTCGTAAAAAAAGACGCATCCGCATTCCGCACATCGTTGAACTGACAAAAACCATTGCGGAAAAAGTTACCAATGGCCAGGTGGCTGCTTTCTGGCAACGCTGGTTTCTCTTCGAAGCGTATCTTTCCGTCAGTAACGGCATCAGCCGCCACGGATTTATATTCCCCTCTTTTGAAGAAGCTGGCTTTTCAGCAGAAGGGCTTTATCATCCACTGCTGAAAAACCCTGTTAAAAATGATATCAGCGCCGTCAGGAATGTCATCCTGCTAAGCGGCCCTAATATGTCAGGGAAATCCACCCTGCTCAAAGCAGTATGCCTCTGCGTTTATCTGGGTCATGCCGGCCTGGCGGTTCCGGCCGCTAAAATAACCATGCCTTTTTTTACCACCATCTCCGCTGCCATCAACCTAACGGATAGTATCGTTAGCGGGTATAGCCATTTTATGTCTGAGATCATCGTCCTGAAGAACGTGCTTACTGAAGCCAGAACCGGCGCCTGCTGTTTTGCTGTTTTTGATGAATTATTCAGGGGTACTAATATTGAAGACGCATTGGAAATAAGCACAACGACCATACAGGGTCTTACCCATTTTACCGGTTCCCTGTTTTTTATTTCCACGCACCTGCATCAGTTAAAGGACATAGAAGTAGTAAGAACAAATAAGGTGGCAACCTGGTTTATCGAATGTGCCCTGACCGGCAATAGCCCGGTCTTTACGTATCGCCTAAAGCCAGGCTGGTCGGACCTGAAACTCGGTCGTATCCTTTTTGAAAAGGAAGGCCTGAACACCCTGCTGGCATCACCGTACCAACCCGGTACCCAGTCATCAACCTGACTATTTTTCAATCACCAAACAAGCTGATCTGCAATCAAAAAGAACTGACCCAACGGCTGTTGCAAATTCCATCTATCTTTTTGCCTGTTCCTGCAATGGCCTCGGATCAAAAAGAACTCTCATGGATGCTATATTTCCATCCTCTACTTTATACCAGCCGCTACTAAAGTTCTGCAGATCCAATATGGTAATAAAAGAGTCAATAAAAACAAATAAAATAGAATTTTAAAACGGGTTACATCGCCATAAAAAAAGGCTACCGGATAAGGTTAGCTTTTTATTATGAGGCCGCTATTTGCTGTGCAGAGAGCGAAGGCCGATACAAATAGCAATATCTGATAAATGGAATAAGGCAAGCCATCCGTCTGCTATTGCATCCTGCACCAACAATCCAATCATTTCTCCACAATGCCCGTGCACAGATTGCTTCATTCATTCGCAATGGGTGAACCTTTTCATTATTACGTTCTAATTATTGCTCATTTGACTCGTAATGACGCCGTCTCCTTATCATCCGCAATTACACTGGGGGCATGCCGGGACCTATAGGAAATCATCCGCTTCCCGATAGGCCTTTATCAGGGCCATTTCGCCCTCTTTGCCCGGTTTAGAAAGGCCATGCTCCATGCCCAGAATACCTTTATATCCCTTGTTATAGATGTGTTTAAAAAGATTTCTATAATCCATTTCGCCGGTGCCGGGTTCATTTCTTCCGGGGTTATTGCCTATTTGAAAATAGGCCACTTCGTCATAAGCCCAATCAATATGCTTGATAACGTTCCCGGTATTCCGTTGAATATGATACATATCAAACAATATCTTACAGGTAGAACTGTTAACGGCTTTACAAATGGTATAAGCCTGATCCGTACTGCGCAAAAACAAATCCGGTGTATCACTGAGTGGCTCCAGTACCATAACAATTCCATGCGGTTCTAAAATCTCAACGCCTTTTCTCAACGCCATAATAACATTCGCCGTTTGAATACCATCGGGAAGATGGCGTTCAAAATCACCAGGAACAACGGTTGTTAATTTTCCACCACAGCGTTTGGAGACTTCCACCGCGTTACGACAGCCTTTTAAAAATATCTCCACATTTTCCGGTTTGCCCGCAGCAAGCGTATTGGCGCCATTACCGCCTTTATCCAACACAAAAACGCCCATTCCCATTCCAAGCTTTGCAAGCGTGTCGCCGATTTTTTGTTGATCGGCAGGCGATCGCCCGCTCATCCCATTGTCTTCAATGGCGCGAAAGCCATGGTCGTAACCGAATTTTATCTGCTCTACAAAATCCCCGCCAGCACTATTCTTGAACATCCCATCGTGTATGCCATAATTAAGATGAAAAGGTTTTTCATCGGCAGGCATTGTTTTCTTATTTGAATTTGCCATCACAGCAGTCGACCCAAATAAAGCACTGCCGGCTACTAAAGACTGTTGCATAAATTTTCTGCGTTGCATGGTATCGTTTGTTTATACGTTAAATTTACCGGAATTCAATTATAAAAAGCAAAATATTGTTCCACCGCCGTTTTTTTTTATTTCTTTTTGTGCTTGTCTCTTTGATCTGCCATGCGCAACCGAAAAGGTTTTCGTTCAGCCGGCCCAAAATGGGTTCACCCTTCACTATCATATTCTACGCAACAGACAGCACGGAAGCCAAGGCAGTTGTGGAAGGGTGTTTTGGCCTGGTAGACTCATTGGTAGCGATTTTCAGCGATTATGCAGACAGCAGCGAACTAAACAGGCTTTGCGCCCGCGCTGGCAGCAACGGTCGGCCTTTTGCCTGCTCCCCTGCCCTTTTTGATATATTGCTTCAATCAAAATACGCCTGGGAAAAAAGCGGGGGTCAGTTTGATATTACCCTGGGGCCGGTTACACGGTTGTGGCGCCGGGCAAGAAAAGAAAAACAATTTCCGTCACCTGCGCTTGTACAGGAAAAACTGGCCCGAACGGGTTTTGCCAAAATGGTGCTGAACCCTGATGCGCATACTGTCCGCTTGCTGCAGACTGGCATGCAGCTTGACCTGGGTGGCATTGCCCAGGGCTATATTGCGCAACAAACCATGCAATACCTGCAGTACCGGCATATTCACAATGCCCTGGTTGATGCAAGCGGTGATATCGTGTGCAGCGGTATGCCACCAGGCACCGGTGGCTGGACAGTGGCAGTAAATGTTCCGGAAAGTAAAGAGGAATTGTTAGCCCGTCACCTGCTTCTCAGTAACAAGGCGGTTACCACCTCGGGCGATGTATACCAATATATGGAACACGGAGGTAAAAGATATTCTCATATCATTAACCCCGCTACGGGTTATGGCCTCACATCTGGACGCAATGTAACGGTGATAGCAGACAATGGCACACTTGCCGACTGGCTTACCAAGGCCTGTAGCATTTTGTCTATTGCCAGGGCAAAACAACTGGCTAATAGCATGAAGGCGGAGGTGTTAATTGCAGAAATAAAAAAAGGCAAACTTATTTTTCATATGTCGGACGGATTTAAATCCTATTGGCCCGTTGTTAAATGAATCTAAGATTTAATTTGATGCCCGCAACCCGCTGGCCACCGATAGCGGAACCTGTTGCACAAGAGAAATCAGGCATGAACCGATCAGACATCAGACATCTTTGCTATCTTGAATTTTCTATTAAAACTAATACGGTGAAAAAAACAATTGCATTGGTCTTATGTACAGCCGGTTCTTCTTTTTTATGGGCACAACCAGCGGCTGATAGTTTTAGAACCTATGAACAAACGGTTCCCGGCGCCAATCTCCAGTTTAAAATGATAGCTATACCCGCCGGACATTTTATAATGGGCAGCAGCTACCTGGAAAAAAACAGGAGCGGCGATGAAGGTCCGCAAAAAAATGTATACCTATCTCCTTTCTGGATCGATGAATTTGAAGTAAGTCGAGACGAATTTGATGTTTTTTACAAGGACGAAGCCACTCCTCAAAATTCAATGGTAGACGCCGTTACCAGGCCCAGCCAGCAGTATATAGATTTTAGCCTGGGTATGGGCAAGGAAGGCGGTTTCCCGGTAAACAGCCTGTCGCAATTTGCAGCGCTGATGTATTGCCGTTGGTTATATAACAAAACCGGTATATTCTACCGCCTGCCCACAGAAGCGGAATGGGAATATGCCTGCCGCGCCGGTACTACTACAACTTATTATTTTGGTGATGACACGGCACAACTGCGAAATTATGCCTGGTATGCCGCCAACAGCGGCGATAAATTTCAGCGATCGGGGCAAAAGCGTCCCAATGCATGGGGGCTATATGATATGCTGGGCAATGTAAGTGAGTGGACCCTTGATCACTACGACGAGAAAGCGCTGGCGAAACTGCCCGTAGCCGCCAGGGATCCGTTTGCCGCGGTTGTTACTTCCCGTTATCCCAAAGTGCTGAAGGGCGGAGGCTATGCCGATGAAGCCAACACCCTGCGCACCGCAAAACGCACCAAATCCGACCCCTCCTGGAACCAGCGCGACCCGCAGATTCCCAAAAGCCGGTGGTGGCTAACGGAAGCCCCGTCCGTGGGTTTTCGCATTGTACGACCTTTAAAACAACCTTCCGCGAAAGTAATCAATGCATTTTATAAAGAATACCTGGGTCAGTAAACACGCGGTCTGGGTAGCAGGCAGGTAACTGTCAGCGCGGGCTTTATTGTTTGACGTACAAAGCGCCATATGCGCCGATCAAATACGATTGTCGTTACCATTTTTTTACTTAATTTAACCATCCCAAATCATACACCCAATCACCTATCAAATATTAAAAAGTCTATCATGAACAACGATGCTTCAAAGAAAACCACTTTTTTTTCGCGCAGGGATTTTGTACGGCATTCCAGCTTGCTGGCCGGCGGTCTTGCAGCGGCACCCCTGCTTTCCAGGGCCAATTATTTTTCCGGTGCAGATGATACCATCAAAATTGCGCTGGTAGGTTGCGGCGGTCGTGGTACCGGCGCCGCTACACAGGCTTTATCAACCAAACAAAATGTAAAGCTGGTGGCCATGTGCGATGCGTTCCGTGATAATTTAGACAATTGCTATAAAACATTAACTGCCGATGATATGTCGGAGTCTACCGGCAAACCGGGGAACTTTAAAAACAGGATCGACGTACCCGAATCAAGGAAATTTACCGGGTTTGAAGGTTATAAAAAAGCCATTGCACTTGCCGATGTGGTGATATTGGCTACACCCCCGGGCTTTCGCTTTATTCATTTTGATGAAGCCATCAAACAAAATAAACACGTGTTTATGGAAAAACCGGTGGCCACCGACCCCGCTGGCGTTCAAAGCGTATTGGCCACCGCCGCCATTGCCAAACAGAAAAAATTAAATGTTGTGGTAGGATTGCAGAGACATTACCAGAATTCTTACCGCGAGTTGGTTAAACGCAAAGACATGATTGGCGATATCACTTCCATGCAGGCCTGGTGGAACAACGATGGCGTATGGGTGCGCCCGCGTAAAGAAGGGCAAACTGAAATGGAATACCAGATGCGCAACTGGTATTATTTTGTATGGCTATGCGGCGACCACATTACCGAACAACATATCCATAACCTGGATGTCATTAACTGGTTTAAAGGTGGCTATCCTGTAAAAGCGCAGGGTATGGGCGGCCGCCAGGTACGCAAGGGAAAAGAAAACGGTGAAATATTTGACCACCACTACGTAGAGTTTCACTACGCTGACGGCAGCATACTAAACAGCCAGTGCCGCCATATACCCGGCACCATGAGTAAAGTGGATGAATTGTTTATTGGCACCAAGGGAAAAATTTATTGCGGCGAGGCAAAAATCACCGATGCCAGCGGTAAAATCCTCTACCAGTTCGATAAAAAAAATGAACCCAACCCCTACCAGGTAGAACACGATGAACTGTTTGCAGCCGTGGCAAAAGGGGAATTCAAATATGCCGATGCAGAAAACGGCGCCAAAAGCAGCATGACCTCTATCCTGGGCCGCCTGGCCACTTACAGCGGCCAGGTAGTGGAATGGGACAAGGCGATCAATTCTGGCCTAGACCTCCACCCCAAGGTGTACGACTGGAACGCAGCAACGCCCGTGGTACCCAATGCAGACGGATACTATGCGGCAGCCATACCCGGCGTAACAAAATATGTATAACCGAATATTGGATAGTGTTATCGGCCCCGCAGTTGCAACTGCGGGGCTTTTGTTTGCAATGATACCAGCCGTAAAACCGTATTTTATTAAACAAATTCTCAGTAATTTGCCGCGGCATTAATACTTACCATTAAATAATTAGTTATGCAATACAGGCGATTCGGGAAAACAAACTGGCAGGTTTCGGAAATGGGTTATGGCATGTGGGGGCTTGCAGGCTGGACGGGTTCAGACGACAAAGAAACGGAAACCTCGCTGCACAAAGCAGTTGAACTGGGGTGCAATTTTTTTGATACCGCCTGGGGTTATGGGTCGGGCCGTTCCGAACAGGTGTTGGGAAATCTAATAAAGGATTACCCGAATCAAAAATTATATGCCGCCACTAAGATCCCTCCCAAAAACAGGACATGGCCATCAAAACCCGATTTTAAACTGGGTGATGTTTTTCCCGCGGATTATATCAGGGAATACACGGAAAAAAGCCTGCAGAACCTGGGCATTGATTGTATTGATCTGTTGCAGTTTCATGTCTGGGAAGATGCCTGGGCCACGAACGATGAGTGGAAGACTGCCGTTACAAAACTAACGGAACAGGGTAAGGTAAAACACTGGGGTATCTCTGTAAACCGGTGGGAGCCGGACAATTGCCTGCAATCGCTCCAAACAAACCTGTTTTCAACGGTTCAGGTCATCTATAATATTTTTGACCAGAATCCCGAAGACCGTTTGTTCCCATTGTGCGAAAAACTGGATATCGGCATTATTGCCCGGGTTCCTTTTGATGAAGGCACACTGACCGGCACTTTTAGCTATGATACTGTTTTTCCAAAGGACGATTGGCGCGCAAGTTATTTTGTACCTGAAAATTTACAAGCTAGCGTGAACCATGCCAATGCGTTAAAACCGCTGCTTCCACCGGGCATGAGTATGGCCGAAATGGCCCTTCGATTTATTTTATCGAATCCCGCTATCGGAACCGTTATCCCCGGTATGCGCAAAATAAAAAACGTTCAGTCAAATATGTTAAGTGCCGATGGCAAAGGGTTGCCGGACGGGCTCCTGCACGAATTAAAAAAACATCGGTGGGAACGCATGCCAACGGATTGGTCGCAATAAAAAAGTCACAGGATGCCAGCAACCCATGGATTGCTTTATGAAAGTACAGGCTTGCGGGCAAATCATAAAACCCTACTATATAAAAAACATTCTTATTGTATTTGCTAAAAAAAATATCATGCACAATGATATATTTTCCTCGGTAGACAGTTATATAAACGGGCTTTTAAACGTGCCGGACGAATCGCTATTGAATACCGAAAGATCCATCCAGGAAGCAGGGCTGCCGCCCATCAGTGTTTCTGCCAACCAAGGCAAATTTCTACAACTGCTGGCCAGGCTTTGCCAGGCAAAAAAAATTCTGGAAATAGGCACCCTGGGCGGTTACAGCACCATCTGGATGGCGCGGGCACTGCCCAAAACCGGTCAGCTTATAACACTTGAAATGGACCAGCACCATGCAGCTGTTGCGCGTAAGAATATAGTTCAGGCCGGTCTCTCGGATATTGTTGATATACGAACCGGCAAGGCTATTGATCTTTTGCCCAAAATACAGGCAGCCGGCGAAGGACCGTTCGATATGATCTTTATAGACGCCGATAAACCTCCTTATACGGAATATTTTCAATGGGCGTTGCAGCTGTCGCACCCCGGCACCCTGATTGTTGCCGACAATGTAATTCGCGATGGCAAGGTGCTGGATCCTGACAACACAGACCCCATGGTAAGCGGCGCCCGCCGTTTCAATCAAATGCTGTCGGGTAACAAAGCGGTTACCGCCACCATCCTGCAAACGGTAGGTTCAAAAGAACACGATGGCATGGCATTGGCAATTGTAAATTAAAAAGAATAACCACTGCATTGCCACCGGCTGGTTTCTGCAGGCAAATAGGTACTTATTTCTATTTTAAACAAACTGGAGCTTTTCCGGTTATACAGCTGGTAACAAATATATTTCCTGCATAACCATTTACCCATATGTTTAATTGTAAGATCATTGTAGCCAGCACCCGGCCCGGCAGAAAAGGCGGAGCTGTTGCAGCCTGGATAGCGGAAAAAGCCCGAGCTTATACAGGCTTTACAGTTGAATTGCTCGACCTGGCGGAAATTAACCTTCCTTTTCTGGACGAACCGGAACATCCGAAACAAAAAAAATACCAGCACGACCATACAAAAAAATGGAGTGCTGCCATTGAGTCGGCAGATGCATTTATTATGGTTACACCTGAATACAATTATGGCATGCCGGCTACCTTGAAAAATGCGATTGATTTTCTATTCTGGGAATGGAGCAAAAAGCCGGTTGGCTTTGTAAGCTATGGCGGCATGTCCGGCGGTATGAAATCAGTTCAAATGCTGAAACAGGTTGTAACCACCTTAAATATGATGCCGCTCACAGAATCCATTGCCATCCCTTATTTTACAAAATACATCAACCAGGAAGCCGTGTTTACAGCGGATGAGCTGTTGGATAAAAACGCCGATACCCTGCTAAAGGCATTGGAAGCCTGGGCCGGCGCGCTGAAAACCTTGCGGTAGTCCATGCTATCGGCGGCTAGCCCAACCACGGCCGTGGTTTGCGAGCGTGCAGCCTTTTGCTACAAAATCCCTGAATGGCTTTGCGGCATTTTTGAACCTGTTGAAAACACTGCAAAGCCTTTTTGATGCCTGCCCGGGAATCTAATAGGCGCCGTTGCCATTTACAATTATTTTTACACCGGCTAATAAAAGGCCCGTATCATGATAAAACAAGTACGTATACTGGAAACCGAAATCCTTTCCAGCAACTGGTACACCCTGAAAAAGGTAACCTATGAATATCGTAAAAAAGACGGCAGTCTCCAGGTACAAAGCCGGGAAGCTTATGACCGCGGCAATGGGGCCGCCATTTTGTTGTACAATGCAACGGAGAAAACGGTTATCCTTACCCGCCAGTTCCGGCTTCCCACTTTTATCAATGGAAACGATGGCGGATTGCTGATTGAAGCCTGTGCGGGGCAGCTTGACAAAGACAACCCGGAGGACTGCATCCGGCGGGAAACAGAAGAAGAAACCGGGTATAAAATATCGGCCGTAAAAAAAGTATTTGAGGCGTATATGTCGCCAGGTTCTGTAACTGAAATCCTTTATTTTTTTGTTGCCGCCTACACAGCTTCCATGAAGATTAGTGATGGCGGTGGCCTGGAGGATGAACAGGAGAATATAGAAGTGCTTGAACTGCCGTTCGAAAAGGCCTTGCAGATGGTGAATGACGGAGCAATAAAAGATGCCAAAACGATCCTCCTGCTTCAATATGCAAAACTCCATAACCTTGTTTAAACAAACAATGCCCTGCTGCGCTCCAGCAAGGCATTGAACCTTTCCAAGTAACCGTCCATATTTATTTTCACAACGCTGTAAGAGCGATCTTTGTAAGGAATTTAAAACGCAGCGGCCACAGTCTGTTCAAGAGCCGCACGTTCATTTGTATACATCGATTTGGAACGTACGGGTACAGGCGCCGTTTTCTTTGCCTGCGCTGCCAGCAATTTGGTGTACCGGGCGTTCTCGGCCTTTGTAAGCGTGGTTACGCTACCACACCCTTCAAAATAATAGTGTGTGGCAATAAATTTCTTAACATGCTCCCTGCTTTCACCGGGCAGGTAAGCTTGCAAGGCCCAGAAATTTCGGCTGCCCGATTTATTAATGGCAGTATAAACAGGACCAGGTCCGCAATTATAGGCGGCCATTACCAGCAGCCAGTCGCCAAATTCCGAATAGAGATCTCGCAGGTACAATGCCGCTGCATTGGTACTCTTGGTGTATTGCCGGCGTTCATCATTTGCCGCTGTAACCCGCAGACCCAGTATCTTGGCCGTGACAGGCATCAGCTGCCATGGGCCTACTGCACCAACACGTGAAACGGCGCTTGTCTTTAATTCTGATTCAATAACGGCCAGGTATTTTAGTTCAACCGGAAGACCATAGTGGTGGAATACCGCATCCATGGTTTTAAACGGTGAACTGCTTCGCTCTTTTATTTTTACCAGCTCTTCGCTATTCTTTTTGATATAATTGCGCACAAACCTAACCGCGTTTTTGTTTAGTTGTACCCTGGTAGCTGCTGCCGGCACAGTACAATCCGCCAGCTGTTCTGCGGTGGTATCATGTACCTGCAAGTGGTGATGATTGGTAAATGGCAGGGCACTAAACATGATTAAGTGACCGCTAAAAACGGCCCTTGAGAATTTCGAATGCAACATTGTTTCTATTTTTGAGGTAAAACAATGCCGACCCTGAAGAATTGGATTGTGAATGTTTGAAGATTAGACAGAGGAATATTGGCAGGAATGCAGTAAGAAAACCGGGGGTACGGTCAAATAAGGCTTTTCAGTGAATCCGGCTACTGCACCATCGCATTTGATATGCTAACGGGTCAAAGATAACCTGGGGATCCGGTAAATCATAGCTCTTTATACGCAGGAAAAATACGATGAAAGCCTAACTTCAGGGTTATCATTCCTTTACAAAATAAAAATGGGACGGTTATTTTTCTTCTTTTATTGATAGCTATTTTTTCCACTTTTGGGAGGCCTGTGGAACGCCACCAGTCCATGTTTCCGACTTTATCTCTTGTGCCGGAAATACCCGTATTTTACTGGACAAATTGCGACCTTCATGCCGTTAATAGTTCTTATAAAAAGACGATGCCGGTATTTTCAGTATTATTGCCGGGTTAATTAACCGATTTATAATAAGCATGGACCAGCAAACAGACGTATTACTGATAGATGATGACCGCGACATTTGTGTTATGGTGGAAGCTATATTAAGGTTTGCTGGGTTAAAAGTCCAGTTTTGTTCTTTGCCCGATGAATTGCCCCAGGTGCTGGAACGTTGCAATCCCCGCCTTTTGTTGATGGATATGCTGTTATCGGGTACGGATGGGCGGGATCTCTGCAGGAAATTAAAGACCGACCCCTCCACCCAAAATATCAGGATTATAATGATGTCGGCCCATCCCGATGCCGATAAGAGTTGCCGCGAAGCCGGTGCAGACGATTTTATATCCAAGCCATTTGACATGGATTATTTCGTTTCTAAAATAAAAGACCAGCTATAAACTATTTACCCACCCTTTTTTCCAAATCGGCCACCGCAATGGATATCATCCTGCCAAGCGGCTTCCCATTCCGGTAAGTAATGACCCTGAGCAGCGAAGCATCTTTGGGAACATTTACCGGGATTTTGTTGTAGCGAGGGTAATAATTATCCGGGAAAGAATTATCGAAACTATAGTATACATCCAGCCCTTCTATTTCATTTTCAAAATTTACCTGCAGGATGCCATTGTCATCCCGGTTTGCTTTGATAAGCGGATCATACATAGCCGGCGCATATTTTATCCCGGCGCTGTTATACCGCTCAAAATGTTTTTCTACCCGGCTCGAGAAATCATTCCAGTTCTTTCTATCAGCCGGAGACCATACAGACTCCGCCGTAGCAAATGCCCGCGGCCAAAGCATGTATTGCAGGTGACGCATATTGTATACCTGTTCGGTCCAGAGATTGGCCTGGCCGCCTTTTACCAGTTTCTCATCAACACCATCGGGTACGGGGTTAAATTCGTAAGCAGTCTTCAGTCTTAGCGTTGCATATACCGGTGGTTCCAGCGCAGCATCGCCCTGCATAAAATCAAGATAGGAAAATGTGGTGGGGCTCATTACCACTTCATGCCCCAGGCGGGTTGCTTCAATGCCTCCTTTTATCCCACGCCAGCTCATCACGGTTGCGTTGGGCGCCAGGCCACCATCCAGTATTTCGTCCCAGCCAATCATTTTTTTGCCTTTTGATTCAATTATCTTTTCTACCCGTTTAACAAAATAGCTTTGAACCTCGTCCAGGTTTTTCAGGTTTTCCCTTTTCATCATGTCTTTTACGGCCTCATTTTTTTCCCAGAAATTCCTAGCCGTCTCATCACCACCCATATGTATATAACCAAATGGGAACAGGGCCGCCACTTCCGTGAATACTTTGTCTAAAAACGCATATACTTTTTCGTTGGCAGGGCAAAGTGTGTTATCAACCAGGCCATAAAAATGCCCCTTGGGTGGCCATATCATAAATTTTTCGCCTGAGTTTACGGTATAGGTGCCTGGCGTGCAACTCAGTTCGGGGTAGGAAGCAATGGCCGCGAGGCTATGGCCGGGTATATCTATCTCGGGCAGGATATCAATAAACCGATCTTTTGCATAGGCTACCAGTTCCCGAATATCGCCCTGGGTAAAAAAACCGCCATTATCACGTACCTCATTTGCCGCCGGATCGGAAAAACTGCCAAAGGTGCCTGTCTTTTTTACATTCCAGGCGCCTACGGAAGTAAGCTTGGGCAGGCTTTTTATTTCAATCCGCCAGCCCTGGTCATCGGTCAGGTGAAGGTGCAGCAAATTAAATTTATACCGGGCCATTTCGTCTATAAATTCCTTCACCTCCTGTTTGCCAAAAAAATGACGCGAGACATCAAACATAAGTCCCCTCCATCCAAAACGAGGGTAGTCGAAAATCTCTACCGCCGGCATGGTCCAACTGGATTTTTCAACCAGGGCCGGGCTTTCTATGGCCGCCGGCAAAAGCTGTAACAATGTTTGCACCCCATAAAATAACCCGGAGGGATTGGGGGCACTGATAAGAATTCCATTGGGCCCCGCGGTCAATTTATACTGTTCCTTATTAACGATTTTGCCTGTTGCTATCACCAACCGGATGGCTCCTTTTGCGGCAGACAGCCCTTGTTTCACCGATATTGTATAACCTGTTGCGGTATGCAGTTTTTTACCGAGGTAATTGGCAACGGTAATAGCGGCAGGGCTGGATTCAATAACGAGGGTGGCCGGTAATATAAATCGGCCTTCCAGCCGTTTTAGGGTCACAGGCTGTGGTATCAGTGCAATATCGGTGTTGCCCTGTCCAAAAGAAAGTGCGCCGGTTATCAGGCTTAAGAGTACCAGGAAGATCATTTTCATAATACCTGCTTTGTAGCAAAGAAAAGAAATTAATGATTGCAATCCTGCCATCCTGCAAAAGGAGCCTGCCGGCAACTCTTCCCTTTTACAGCTAATTCACCATCCGTTAACAATTATTTTCTTCCAGTGTCTGCCCGGACGCTCTAAATTGTACTGTCTAAAATTGAATCGCTCATTTAAAAAATCTACAATGAAAAAATTATTGATTGCCGTCCTGATGTTTGTTGCCAGTACGGGTATTTTTGCGCAGGCGCCAGCTAAAAAAGACGCCAAAACAGCCACAAAAACTACGACAGCCAAAAAATCAACAAACCCCACTGCTCCAGTTACAACCACCGCTGCAACTGCCGGGCCCACAAAAAAAGATGGAACGGCGGATATGCGGTATAAAGCAAACAAGACTGCAACCAAAACTGCGCCTGTTGGCCCAACAAAAAAAGACGGCACCGCAGATATGCGTTATAAGGCAAATAAAAAAGAGCCTGTTAAAAAGAAAAGCTAATAACATCCAAGACAAACCACTCATAAAGCCCCCCGCCTGGTGGGGCTTTTTTATTTGTGACACCTTGCCGCCTTGCTGCGCTACAGGTTTACCCTGCAGGTCCGGCTGATTAGTATGAAACTAGAAATCCTATATTTGCCATTCAATTAAAACCAAACAACAATGAAAACCTTTATTGTACCTACTGATTTTTCCGATACCGCCAAAAACGCAGCACGTTATGCAGCCCGCCTGGCTGAACAGGTACCCGGCTCCAGGATCATATTGTACCATGTGTTTGACCGGATTGATACGGATAGCAGCGATGGATCTGTTGTTTACAATGATCATGGGGCGCGCAAAACAATTATGGAAATGGCGCTTGAAAGCGTAAAAACGGAAATGAACAGTGTTGCGCAGGGCCTGGATATAACCTGTGTTGCAGAAGAGAAAAGCTCCTTTATAAACAGCCTCGAGAAACTCGCCGCCCAGCAGGGCGCCAGCCTTATCATTATGGGCATAACCGGTGCTACCCGGCTTGCACAGATTTTCATTGGAAGCAATACACTTAATATGGTGAATAAAAAAGTTTGTCCCATTATGATAGTGCCACCGAATGCCGAGTTCACGGGCATAAAAAATGTTGCTTTTACCTCTGATTTTAAAGACGTTCAGGAAACAACACCCGCGCACGCCCTAAGAAGTGTGCTGGATATCTTTAAACCTTTTATACACGTGGTAAACGTAGACAGCGAGCACTATGTTGAGGTAACCGAAGAATACAAGGCGGAACGCGCAAAACTGGAAACCATCCTGGACGGTTTTGATACCGAATATTATTTCATACGACAGTTTGATTTTGTGGAAGCCATTAACCAGTTCGTTACAGATTATAAAATTGATATGATATTCACTGTGCCCAAAAAACATTCTTTCCTGGGCGGCCTGTTTAAAAGCAGTCATACCAAGAAACTTGCCTATCACAGCCATGTGCCGCTGGTGGCGGTACACGAATAGATTTTTTGCTGGTTCCGGTTGCTTTGCACAGAATAGCAACGGACTGGAAGCCAAAAACTGAAAATTCCGAACCAAGAACCAGTCTATGTCAAAGCATCCACACACGCTGCAGGTAAATTCGGAGATAGGTTCTTTGAGGCGCCTGCTGGTACACAGCCCGGACAGCGGCCTGGGAAAAGTAGTGCCTTCCAAAGCGCAGGACTGGCTATTTGAAGACATTGTACACCTGGACACCATCCGAAGAAAAGAGTACGATTTCTATACCAAAATACTTTTATACTTTCTAGACCCTGACAAAATAAAGGGCAGACTGCAGGAGATAGACCATCCCGGCAACAAACGCGCCTTTTACAAACCAGCCAATGAGCAATTTTTCCGATCAGATAAGGTAATTGAACTCCAATGGCTACTGGCGGAATTATTACAGAACCATGAAATAAAAAGGATGCTCACCGCTTCGGTCTGTGCCATTGAAGGATGTTCCTATACCGTTCAGCAGCAATTGCAGGAAGTGCCGCCGGCCCACCTGGCCCGTACTTTTATCAGCGGCGCCCTGGACGATGAAAAAATGATTTTTGCTCCCATCCCCAATTTTATTTTTACCCGTGATATCGGCATCGTTATCAATAATTTTGTTTTGCTGAACAAACCCGCCAAAAAAGCACGTACCCGTGAAGCGCTGCTGGCAAAATATATTTTTTTTAACCACCCGCTGTTTAAGGATTACAGCGATAAGATCATTGAAATACCGGACACTTTCCATCATTTTCTGCTGCCGCGGGAAGGCGACGACCATAAAGTAACCCTGGAAGGCGGGGATGTAATGGTAATAACCCGGGATCACCTGCTGATTGGCGTTAGTGAACGTACTACCCTGGAGGCGGCCCACCAGGCCGTTAATATCCTGTTTGAACTAAACGTGGTAAAGAAAATCACCATCATAAAAATTCCCAAAAAAAGGGACTACATGCACATCGATACAATCTTTACCCAGGTTAAAAGAAATGTTTGGGTGATGTTGGGCAATTTCTCCCGGAAATCAATGAAGATGGAAAATGCAGACCCGGTACAACGGGTGCTGGAAGAAAAAAAGAAAGACGAAAAACTCACCATCATCCAGTTTAAAAAGAAAGACACCGCCAACCCGGAATACTTTCATAACCTGGAAGACCTGCTTACTGATATCAGTGAAAACGACCTTGGCTGCCGGGAGAAAGTAAGATTTATCTATTCGGGCAACAATGAGTTTCCTTTTGACGCCCGGGAACAATGGACAGACTCCTGTAACCTGCTGGCCCTAAAAGAAGGCGTGGTGCTGGGTTACGACCGCAACGACCGGACGGTGGAAGCATTTAGAGAAAACGGCTTTGCCGCGATACACGTGCAGGATTTGATAGAAAAATTAGAGAGCGGTGAACAAGACGCCGCAACCATAAACAATACGCTGATATTAATGCCTTCAGCCGAGCTCTCGAGGGCAAGGGGTGGTTTTCATTGTATGAGCATGCCCCTGCTGCGGGATGATATTTAATAAACGCTGATTGCGGGATGCTGGTGCCGCCGCCAGGTAATTATCCCGGATCTCAAAAAAGGGCTTATGCAAACCACTTCCCACCTGCTGATGATACAACCGGTGCGTTTTGAATTCAATACCGAAACAGCCGTGAACAATGCCTTCCAGGTGGCTGGCAGCGGAGTGGTGCAGAAAAAGGCAAGACAGGAATTTGATGATTTTGTACAGCTGTTGCAGCAAAACGGCGTTGATACCATGGTGATAGAGGATACCATAGAACCCCATACACCCGATGCTGTATTTCCCAATAACTGGGTGTCTTTTCATGAAGATGGCAGCATGGTACTTTACCCCATGTATGCCAATAACCGCCGGTTGGAAAGAAAGCCGGGTATCTTTGATAAAATAGCTGCGCGGTTCAGGATTACCCACACTATCGATCTCACTAGTTATGAAAAGGAAGGCGTCTTCCTGGAGGGCACCGGCAGCATGGTGCTTGACAGGGAAAACAAAATTGCTTATGCCTGTCTTTCGCCCCGCACAGATTATTTTGTATTGGATGTTTTTTGCGAAAAAATGGGCTATACACCGTTAACCTTTGATGCCATTGAGCCAACCGGCCAGGCCATTTATCATACCAATGTAATGATGTGCGTGGCAGGCAGTTTTGTAGTGATTTGCCTGGATGCTATTCCGGCACAACACGAAAAACAGGCGCTCACCGATTCCTTTAATATAACTGGCAAGGAAATAATAACGGTTAGTTTTGAACAAATGAATCATTTTGCCGCCAATATGCTACAAGTGAACACCACTGATGGAACGCCTTTACTGGTCATGTCTTCGCAGGCATTTGCCTCCCTGACCAGCGAACAGGTGCAGCGCTTGCTCGCGCACAACAGGATCATCCATTCTCCTCTAACTACCATTGAATCCAATGGCGGCGGCAGTGCACGTTGCATGATGGCGGAAGTATACCTGCCACTGAAGCAATAATCCCTGTTGATCATTGTGATCTACTGACACCAGTGAGCAGCGCATTGTATGCAAAGCCCTGAAGCGTTATAAGCTATCAGCGAAGGGTGTAGCGCTTCTTTTATGGTCCTAGGTAAATAAA
>JBDTVE010000058.1:0-7067 GCA_040007355.1 Bacteroidota bacterium
ATGGCCTTTGATTATTTTGTTCAGCAACAGGTAGACATTGCCGTTATAGAAGTTGGGCTTGGCGGCCGCTTAGACAGCACCAATATCATTACCCCCGAACTATCTGTGATCACCAATATCGGATGGGACCACATGAATATGCTTGGCAACAGCCGGGAAAAAATCGCCTTTGAAAAAGCCGGCATCATAAAACCTTCGGTTCCCGTAATTGCCGGCGAAACAACGGAGGAAACAAAACCCGTGTTTCTGGCAAAAGCCAAAAAAGAAAATGCCGAGCTGATGGTTGCTACCGACCACCTGTATGTCAGCGGATGGCAGGAACAGGCTCACTCATTACAGATTACGGTGGTTAATAAAAGAACCGATGAACATACCAGTTATGAATTGGATTTGCAGGGTATTTACCAGTTGAAAAACATACTGACCGTGCTGGAGGCTACCCGCAAACTGCAACAACTGGGATGGCAGATCAGCGAAACAGCCATCCGGAAAGGCCTGCGTCATACCAAAAAAATGACGGGTTTCCACGGCCGGTGGGATATTGTTCACCGGCAACCCGACCTGGTGCTTGATGTGGCCCATAATGAAGACGGCATGAAACAAATTGCACGTCAAATTGAAATAACCAGTCACGAAGACCTGCATATTGTTATTGGACTGGTAAAGGACAAGGAAGTGGAAAGTGTTTTGTCTTTATTACCGTCGCACGCCAGGTATTATTTTACTAAAGCGCAAATACCCCGGGCGCTGCCGGAAGAACAACTGGCTGCCAGAGGAAAGTCCCTGGGTCTAACCGGCGATTTTTATCCCGATGTAAACACTGCGCTACAACAGGCGCTCAGCCATGCCAAAAAACGCGACCTGGTGCTGGTCTGCGGCAGTGTTTTCGTGGTGGGCGAGGTGACCTTACCCGTTAGCCTCCAGGCTTAGCACAACTGCAGTTTTCCCATTTTCATCAGGGCATAAAAAATGCAGTTAACATGCAGGGACTGCTTTATTTCACCCGCCAGCAGCATCCGTATCAATTCGTCCATGCTCACCAATAGGATTTCAATTTCCTCGTTGTGGTCCAGTTGCTGCGGGTTTGTTTTTTTACCACCCGTGGCCAGAAAAAGTTCAGTAAAATTATTCAGCAGCCCTGGGTTGGCGGCTACCCGTCCCAGTGGTTCAATGTGCGTAAAGCTATATCCGGTTTCTTCCAGCAGCTCTCTTTTCAAACCGGTGGCAGCATCCTCCCCTTCTTCTATAAACCCGCCGGGTGTTTCAATAATAGTTTCGTTTATAGGATGCCGGTATTGTTTTACCAGCACAACCTCACCGTTTTCCGTAACGGGCAGCGCCGTTGCCGACACGGGTAATTCCACCACGTAATACGGATCAATGAGGGTGCCATCGCTGCGCAGGCAACGATCGCGGCGTGCTGTAAAAAAAATATGCTTATTGATATATTCGGAGGAAATTGTTTTCCAGTTCATGTATCAATTTTAAAGGTGGGTGGCTCCGGCAGTAAAAGCTTATCTTTTAGTTCCAGCCTTCACGCTGACGTAAGGCCGTAATGTGTGCAGTATGGTGCCGGCCATGCCAGGCATACATACCCAGTAAGTACCATAAGCTCATCTGTTTGTTGCCAACGGGGTGCAACAGGGTGCGGCTCCATTCCTGGTCTGTGATATGTTGCACCAGTTCATACAGCCGGGTATGCAGGGCAAACAACAGCGTGATGGAAACATTGGTGGGCAAATGACGGGTATCACTTAGTTCGGCCCAAAGTTTTTCATCATAAGGGCGAATGGTGGGATTGTCTTCTGTTAGTCCCAGTTTAAAACGGCAGTAAGCATTGATATGACTGTCTGCCACATGGTGCACCAATTGTTTAACCGTCCAGCCACCTGCGCGGTAGGGTGTTAACTGCTGGGCTTCATCCAGGTTCAGCAGGGTGTTCTCTAACAATTGCGGCAGGAATTTAATATCGTTTAGCCAGTCCTGTTTTTGTTTTTCCGAATAGGGCTGAGGTTCATAATGACCAATGGGGTAACGTAGATCCATGATAGTATATTTTTTTATTAATTACCCGTTGTGCAAATCAACAATATGCCGGGTGGTGCATACAATTTATATTTTCCGGTCCGCCGGTGATAACTTCGGATTAGGCGATACATTGACGCGTTTATCCTGGGCGCTGAATCATTCATCCCTCCATTCCTTGCCGGTGAGGTTAAGAAACACGTCTTCAAGATTGGCTTTTTTTACCGCCTGCTGACGCTGAAAACCGGTTGCCACCAGGTCGTCAATCAGGGCCCCCGGGGTATTGATGGCAATGACCTTACCGGCATCTACAATGGCCACGCGGTCGCAAAGAACTTCCGCTTCATCCATATAATGCGTGGTGATGATAACGGTGGTGCCTTTTGAGCGGATATCCTTTATCAAATCCCAGAGATTCCGGCGGGCCTGCGGATCCAGGCCCGTAGTAGGTTCATCCAAAAAAATAATTTTAGGCTGGTTGATCAGGGTGGTTGCGATAGAGAACCGTTGTTTTTGCCCGCCGCTCAGTTCCTTGAATTTTGCCTTTGCCTTCTCTTGGAGGTTAACCAGTGCCAGCAATTCTGATACGCGCACGGAGCGGTTATACAAACCCGAAAACAATTCAATCAGTTCCGTAAGGTTCAAACCAGGGTAATAACCCGATGTTTGCAACTGCACACCGATGATTTTCTTGATGGCATCGGGTGAAGCATCCAGGTCGAGCCCGTCTACGGTTACCTGTCCGCTTGTTTTATCGCGCAGCGTTTCAATAATTTCAAGCGTAGAAGATTTGCCTGCACCATTGGGTCCCAGGAGACCAAAAATTTCTCCTTCGTATACATCAAAGCTGATGCCTTTCACGGCTTCAAAATCACCATATTTTTTATGAAGATTCTTTACCGAAATAATGGTCTTGTTCATGCAGGCAATTTAGTTCAGTTTGAGCTGCCTGCAAATAAATTGTAATAAGTATGCTGCCGGCCGGGCAGATAAAGTTGCTATTTTTTTACAAAAAGTTGTGTATAATATACCACACCCCTGCTGTCTTTGGCCACGCCCACTCCGGTATAATTGAAATTGCCTTCTATATTGGCTTTATGATCGGGGCTTTTAAGCCAGGCTTCTATAACCTGCCTGCTGGTCATCTTGCCAAAGGCGATATTCTCTCCCGTGGAAGAAGTGCCGTGCAATTCATCCGCAATGGCAATAGCACGCTGATTAAAACCTGCATGACCGAAAGCCAATTTTTTGGCTGCCATATTCTTACTATGTTTGGCTGCTTCAGAAGCCGCGATGGCCAGCAGGTGCAATGGTGGCAGGCCCTTGGTTTTCCGGTATTCGTTCACTTCGTTGATAATATCCGCATTCATGGTGGAAGTGGAAATTACCTTATCGCGGTAAGACGCCGTTCTTGCGGCGCTGGCGGATGAATGACTGCTTGTTTTCTTTGCGCAGGATAGCAATAAAAAAACTAGCGCAGTGAATAAAAGAGGTTGTTTCAATGAAGTATTTTATCCAGTTTTGTTTTCAACTATTGTACCACTCTCTGATAAAGTTTTCCAAAAACGGTGGAGCCCTATTGCGGCAAATTATGGCACCGCCACTATTTATGCTGCTGGCAGACCGTATTACCAGTTGAACGCCCGCACCTGGTCCGAAAACATCTTGTAAAGACCAAAAAGCGCTGGCTCATTCTCCAGCAATTGAATATGGCGTTGAATGGTCGTGCCGTCTCCCCGGACAGCGGGCCCAGTCTGCACTTGCCGGGGTGAAAATTGCTGAAGGCGTCGGCTAGTTTCCGCTAACAGGGGCAGCAGGTTGGTAAAATCAAGACCCTGCCGCTGGCAATAGTCTTCTGCCAGCACATACAGGTAATTACTGAAATTATTCGTTATAACTGCACAAAGATGGTACTGCAGCCGCTGCGTATCGTTGGCAAAAACCACTTTTTGTGAAATGGTGGAAGCCAGTGCCGCCAGTGTTTCCCTCCCCGCCGCTGTATTGGCATCTATCATAAATGGGATGGCGGGTGTGGGTACGACCTCTTTCCGGATGGTTTGCAGCGGATACAAAACACCATAACTAGAAGACATGCCTTTTAAAACATCTATTGAAACGGCGCCGGCCGTATGCACCACTAGTTGGTTTTCTACTGCTAAATGGATGGCATTGCCGGTAAGCGCCTGGTCGGCCACCGCAATAATATAAAGTTCAGCGTTTGGTGTTATGTCATCCCAGGAGGCGCAGGTGCTGGCATCGCATGCATCTGCCAGCACGGCTGCTGCCAGCCGATTCCTGCCAAAAACCTGTAGAATGCGATGCCCGGCAGCTTTGAGTTTTACTGATAAAACAACTGCAACATGACCTGTTCCAATCACTACAATTTTCATGTGTTATCTTTATAGCCATGAAATTAGCACAAAAACTGGCTGTTAATTATTCACGTGCCCGCCTCAACCTCTTATCGGTGGTCTCAAAAAAGAAAGCCGCTGAAAAAGCATTCAAATTGTTTTGTACGCCATTTACTACCAGCAAAAAGAAAACCCCGGACCTGTTTAAAAAAGCCGAACCGCTTGTCATCAGCGTAGAGGGTATTACCGTGCGTGGCTTTAAATGGAACAGGGGCGGCATCAAAAGGGTATTGATCCTGCACGGGTTTGAATCTACCTGCAAGAATTTCGATGCCTATGTAAAAACGCTTGTAGCCAAAAACTACGAGGTGGTGGCATTCGATGCGCCGGCGCACGGGGCTTCCGGTGGCAAACGCATTACCCTGCCGCTGTACAGGCACATGATTGAATCGGTTTATTTTAAATTGGGCGGTATACAGGGGTTTATAGCCCATTCTTTTGGCGGGCTGGCCGCAGCCCATGCCATGGAGAAACTTCCGGTGGATGCCGGCACCCGGTTGGTGCTGATTGCTCCTTTGACGGAAACCAGTACCGCCATTGATAGTTTTTTCAGATTTTTGCAACTGGGCGATGGCGTGAGAACCGAATTTGAAAAGATAATCTATGAAAAAAGCGGCGCCCCTGCTGCCCATTTCTCCATTCCCAGGACCCTGCAACAGATAAAGGCATCCGTTCTCTGGATACATGATAAAAATGATGATATCACCCCATTGAAAGATGTTAAACCTGTTATCGAACAGGCATATCCCAATGTATCATTCTTAATCACCGAAGGGCTAGGTCATAAAAAAATTTATCGGGACAGCCGGGTAGTGCAGGCGGCTACTGATTTTCTATAGCCGATCAATCAGCACAAACACCCAGCCAAACGATCACAAAAAAGCGCCGGTTATCTTCAACCCGCACAGCAGAACGACTTAAGGGTTAATATGTATGAGTATGTATTGACTATTAAAGTATATTTATTTTTAATATACGGAGTCTGTTTATAGAATGCCCTCAACTTTAAGCAACTATGAAAAGATACGCCAACAACGTGTTTACGCCCGTCATTTTCTTAATGCTGTTCATTTTTACAGCCATTATATTTCTTTCGTTCCGGCAAACCGCCGAAGCAAAAGCTTCTGCGGCAATGGTGGCTCATTCGCAGGAGGTATTGCTTCAAACAGCCAATTTAATGTCTTCCATTACAGAAAATGAAACCCATACCAGGGGTTTCCTGCTCACCGCCAACCCCGCATTCCTAAAACTGGCGGCAACTGCCAAATTAAACGCAGGCCAGCAGATTGAAAGTCTCCGGCGGCTTACTGCCGATAACCCAACACAGCAAACACGTATAGATTCCCTTATATACTACAGCAAAGCAAGGTTTAATTTTTCCGACAGCATTATCGCCGCCAGGAATAAAAACGGCCTGGCTGCAGCCGCGGCAGCCGTTTCCGGTGGCGTAGGATCAACGTATAGCGGTATGATAAAAGCGCTGGCAGATGAAATGCAGCACGAAGAACACAGGTTATTAAACAAAAGGAAGATAGTGAATGAAAAAGCAACCGAGCTGCTCAAGCGGATTATCATTTCAATCATCGTTGTTATAGTCGTCTTTATCATCATATTGCTGCGCAAAGAACACGTTGCCATTTTTGCACGCAAAGAAGCCGAGGAAGCACTTCGGAAAAACGAAGCTTTTTTTGAATTGATGACCAACCGGGTTAAAGAATACGCCATTTTTATGCTCGATGGAAAAGGCCGGGTGATTAACTGGAATAAAGGCGCTGAACTGGTAACCGGGTATGAAAAACAGGAAATTTCCGGTCAGGCATTTGAGATCTTTTTCAACCAGCAGGCTATTGCCGACGACGAACCCCGCCGCGCCCTTGCCCTGGCCAAAACATACGGGCAGTTTGAAACTGAAGGCCCCCGCCAGCGAAAGGATGGAAGCACTTTTTGGGCCAGCATGGTCATCATTGCACTGATAAACGAAGGGGGTAATTTCTATGGTTACTCAACCATTATCCATGATATAACTGAAAGAAAAAAAACACAGGAGCAGCTGGAATTCTTGTCGAGACAAATCAACCATTCACACGATGCGATCTTTGTAGTGGATGCCGACCGCAAAATAAAAAGCTGGAACCGCGGCGCGGAGAAACTGTATGGCTACACCAAACTGGAAGTGCTGGAAAACGATCCAAACGTAATACTAAAAACAGGGCTTTCGGAAGAAGAACTAAATACAATGCTGGAAAAGCTTGCCCGGGAAGACTACTGGACCGGCGAGTTAAAAAGACAAACCAAAAGCGGGGAGACCATTTATGTACGCTCCTCTACTACCACCATCAGGGACAATCGCGAGCATATCACCGGCTATGTAGCAGTCAGCTTTGATATTTCCGGCCAAAAAAAGCTGCGCGAACAGGTGAACCATTTGGCCAGCCTGGTAGAACAATCAACCGAAGCCATTGTTTCAACGGGGTTCAACGGATGCATTCTTAGCTGGAACAGCGGAGCGGAAAAACTATTCGGCTTCAGCAAAAAAGAGGCCCAGGGCAAAACTTTAACGGGTCTGGGTCTTACCGGCCGGCAGGCGCTCCCGGCTACCATAAAAGAACTAAGAGAACAGGGCGCAGGAAA
>JBDTVE010000059.1:0-12026 GCA_040007355.1 Bacteroidota bacterium
TAAACGCAATCATCTTTAATAAATGGGTTATCTACCTGCTCACCCTGGTACTGAGCTACCTGATGATTAGCAAACTACCCGTGATGGGGCTGAAATTTAAGGACTATTCGTTGCAAAGCAATCTGCCCAAGCTTGTCTTGCTGGCAGTAGCCATAATAGCCGCTGTTTTATTTAAATGGATGGCCGTTCCGGTTGTCTTCATCGCCTACATTATCATATCTTTGGCGCTCAAAAATAAAACATCATGATGTACACGGTGCAGGTAAAAGTAATGCCCTTAAAAGAACTGTTGGATCCGCAGGGTAAGGCGGTGATGGGCGGTTTAAGCAACCTGGGATTGAAAAATGTGCAGGATGTACGCATCGGGAAAAACATTACACTGCAGGTAGATGCAGCTACCCCGGACGATGCAAAATCAATAGCCGAAGACGCCGCAAAAAAATTGCTGGCCAACCCGGTAATGGAATATTTTGAGGTATCTGTTAACTAGTTTGATGGCCGACCGGTGGTGTATCGCTGCCCCTCCATGGATCAACCAGCAACCGGATCAACAAACGAACTGATCTACCAGCCACATGCTATATATTGTTCCAACTCCCATCGGTAACCTGCAGGATATTACGCTTCGCGCCCTGGAAACATTAAAAAGTGTTGACCTTATTCTGGCAGAAGATACCCGGGTGTCTTCCAAATTGCTAAATCATTACGGTATACATCAACCGCTTTCTGCCTATCACCAGCACAATGAGCATAAGGTATTACAGCACCTGGTACAGCAATTGATAGAAGGGAAAAACATGGCCGTTATAACCGATGCCGGTACGCCCGGTATCTCTGACCCGGCATTCTTGCTGGTAAGGGAATGCGCCCGGCACGCCATAAAAGTAGAATGCCTGCCCGGGGCAACCGCCTTTGTGCCGGCCCTGGTAAACAGTGGCATTCCCGCCACCCGTTTTTGTTTTGAAGGTTTTCTTCCTTTAAAAAAAGGCAGGCAAACGCTTTTAAAACAACTGGCAACAGAAGAGCGCACCATGCTGTTTTATGAATCGCCGGTAAGACTGCTGAAAACCCTACAGGATTTTATCGGGTATTTTGGCCCGGACCGCCGGTGTTGCGTAAGCCGTGAGCTTAGCAAACTGTTTGAAGAAAACGCCAGGGGAAGCCTGGCGGAAGTGTTGGAACACTTCAAACAAAAAGACGTAAAAGGAGAGATTGTGATTACCGTAGCGGGCGCAAACGACTAAACTGTGGAATGTTTTCTTCATTTGTACCGGCTCCAATGATTTCGAACCAGGTGGTGAGCTACTGACGCCAGTGAGACTGGGAGCCTCGTAAACACCAGGATGTACTCCGCACTTGTGTATCCCCCCCTGCAAGACTTTTCGGTGCGTGGCGGCAAAGCCACGAAGGGGTGACAACTATCAGCGAAGGTTACAGCCTTTCGTAAATACCCCGGCCGGTTTGCAGGCCGTTGTATTAAAAGAAGTAACCTTAAATGAAGTCAACTTTTTTTATTCTGCTAAAAAATTCACATTGTCTAAACAAGACTTTGCCCGCGTCTGTTGTTATTGGCATGATATTTTTATACTTGTATGATACAATAGGATTCAACATGAAAAAGATATGTTTATTAGTAATGGCGATAATAGTGTTCAACGTATTTAATCCGGTAGCCGCCCAACTTCGCAAGGTTCCGGCGGAAGTAACCGAGGCATTCAAGGCCAAATACCCCGATACCAAAAACCTGGAATGGAAAGACAAGTTAACCGGGTTTGAAGCAGATTTTGAAATGAATGGGATAAAATACTCGGCCAGGTTCAGCAATAAAGGCGAGTGGCAGCAAACCGAAAGGGATATTGCGGAAGATGCGCTGCCAGCCACGGTAAAAGACGGATACGGTAAAAGCAAGTATACCGATTGGGAATTAAAAGCCGTTAGCCGAGTGGAAAGCAAAGAAGACGGTCTGCAATACAGGCTGCTAATAAGAAAAAGCAGCGTGGAGAAAAAATACCTGTATTTTAACGAAAGCGGTCAATTGGTAAAAGACACCATCACTATATAATTATAACCTGAGCAGTTATCCTCCTCCCCTTTCCGCAATATGCGGGAAGGGGTTTCTTTTTAAAAAGAGCAAAGTTTGCCTTATTTTAATCCGTGTATTGAGTTATTTGTAAGAATTTTATAGCCTTTAAAAAAGTCAAAGATGATAAAAAGTTTTTTTATAGCTTGTTTTGTGCTGCCCGGTGTGTTAGCAGCGGCACAGCCCGACCGCTGGCAGCAGCATGTAAAATATTCCATGGAAGTGAATGCAGATGTGGTTAACAACCGGCTCAGCGGAACCCAAAAACTGGTGTATACAAACAATTCACCCGATACACTGCCCAGAGTATTCTATCATCTTTACTGGAATGCTTTTCAGCCCAACAGTATGATGGACAACCGAAGCCGTGCCCTGGGACAGGTAGATGTAAACGGCCGTGCCGACTGGGATAGCCGGGTGAGGGACCGGATCCTACACCTTCAACCCGATGAAATTGGCTTCCAGCGGGTAAAATGGATCAAGATGAATGGCGTGCTGCAAACAACCAAACTGCACGAAACCATTCTGGAAGTAATACTAACCAAACCCATACTACCGAAATCTTCTGTCACATTTGAACTGGCGTTTGAAGCCCAGGTGCCCGTACAGATAAGAAGAAGCGGCAGGGATAATGCAGAAGGTGTACGGTATAGCATGAGCCAGTGGTATCCCAAAATGTGTGAATACGACTATGAAGGCTGGCATCCCACACCTTATATCGCACGCGAGTTTTACGGCGTATGGGGGGATTATGATGTGAAGATCACCATCGACAAAAAATACCTGGTAGCGGCAACCGGTTACCTGCAGAATGCGGCACATATAGGTTATGGATATGATGCACCCGGCACCAAAGGCGCACCCGTTCCGGGCAATACACTTACCTGGATATTCTCCGCACCCAATGTACATGATTTTGTATGGGCGGCCGACCCGGATTATATCCATATCAGCAAAAAAGTAAGAGACGGCATGGTGCTTCATGCCTTCTATAAAATATCGCCGGAAGCGCTGACCCTTCAGTTCAATAATTTTTCTGTCCGTCAGAAACAACAATACGCAAACAATGCGGCCAATTTTATCAATAACTACCGCGAAGAGTGGGAAACGGTTCTTGATAAAGCCGCCAAGGTATTACCGTTTATGGACAAGACCTTTGGCAAGTATCCCTACAAGCAATATTCGTTTATACAAGGGGGTGATGGAGGCATGGAATACCCCATGGCCACCCTGGTAAAAGGTGCCGGCACCGAAGTTATTTTTCATGAATGGATGCATAGCTGGTACCAGATGATGATGGGTACCAACGAAAGCGAATATGCCTGGATGGATGAAGGCTTTACCTCGTACGCCGAAGACCTTGTTACCCGTTATTTCTATGGTAAGTCAACCCTTCAGAATTTCAGGGAAGCCTTGCAGCGCAACCCCGGTGAACGTACTCTTATGGATGCCGTAAACGTTGTTCCGGAAGACCAGGGGGATGCCTACCTGTCTTATTTCAAACTTGCCAAAAGCGGGCTGGAAGAACCGCTCACCACCCACGCTGATCATTTTAATACCAATTATGCTTATACCAATGCCGCTTATTCAAAAGGCGCCGTGTTCATGGAACAGCTGGGCTATATTGTGGGCGCTGCCACTCTTGATAAAATCCTGCTGAAATACTATGAACTGTGGCGGTTCAAGCATCCCAACTCAAATGATTTTATACGGGTTGCCGAAAAAACCAGCGGACTGAAATTGGACTGGTACCGGGAATATTTTGTAAATACCACCAAGACCATTGATTATGGTATTGACAGTTTATGGGAAGAAGCTGGTAAAACCAGGATACGCCTGGTTAACAAAGGCCGTATGCCAATGCCCGTTGATCTGCTGTTAAGTTTTAAAGACGGTAGTAAGGAATTGCATTACATACCCATGAACCTGATGTTTGGGTTCAAGGAAACAGAAAACCCCGCCATACCCCAGAAATTGTATGAAGAGTGGAACTGGACAAGCCCATCCTATATCATCGAAAGCAACCGGCGTCTGTCTGATATCACCACGGTTGAAATAGACGCCAGCCATCGGATGGCGGATATAAACCGAACGAATAACAAGCTGGAAATTAAGTGGTAAGGCCTGGCAATATTCAATCCCGAAAACATTCAATAAGAAAAGCCGCTCTTTAGAAGCGGCTTTTTTACCGGGAAAAAGTTTTTTTTTGAATCTATGCAGGTATTTGATCAGTCATAGTCAAAAACCATAATGGTGAAAAGGTAAGGTTGTAATGGTTTTACAGTATTTGGTGTTGAGCATCCCTTTTCCAGAATATAAAAATAACTGCTCAGTTAGTATACCACAATACCACTTTAGTAGTATTTATGAGTAAATTGTGTTTATTTATAATTGGTAAAAGGTTAAACAAAATAGGTGTCAGCGACCAAAATATTTATTTACCGCTTCCACCCGGTTATTCACATGTAGTTTTTCATAAATATGGTATACATGTTTGCGCACGGTTTCGGGGCTGATAAACAGGGTATTGGCTATCTCTTTGTATAACAATCCCTTAGACAGGTGTTCCAATATTTCCTTTTCCCGGGTAGAAAGCAAATTAATGGATTTATCTTCCGGTGCGGGGCCATCGGAAAGCGCTTTCCCTCTGAATGCCGCAACCACTTTACGCGCAATCTGGCTACTCATGGGCGCGCCGCCTTCGCTGAGTTCGCGGATGGCATCAAGCAATTTGCCGGGGGCTGTTTTTTTGAGAATATATCCATTGGCGCCTGCGCTTAAAGCCTCAAATATTTTCTCGTCCTCTTCATACACCGTACACATCATATATAAAATATCGGGATGCATGGGTTTCAGTTGGCGCACGCATTCAATACCACTCATTCCGCCGAGGTTAATATCCATGAGCACCACCTGCGGACTTAATGCTGGTATCTTTTCAATTGCTTCTTCTGCGCTGGAAAAACTTCCCAGCAAACGATAGCCGTCAGACATAATTACAATTTGCTCAAGCGCAGAACGGATATCCTTGTTGTCATCTACTATACAAACTGTGATTGTCATGATACAAAGTTGAAGGTATTTACACTAGCTTACAATACCACGAAGTGGTAATATAACGGCTACACAGTAACATGTAACAAGTATTTCTCTTTAAAGAAATCTTCCTTAAACAAACTATATATTTCAATACTTCGTGGTCTGCAGGTGCTTTCCGCAATTTCGGGGGCAAGATCGCCGCCTTTTAAACATATCAGTCCATTGATAGTAAGTTCATTACCGGCATCGCCCGCAGGTTTTTTTTTCCTGATCAGCGGCCGCGACCATTTCCACAAATCATTTAGCGGTGCTACGGCGCGTGAAACAACTGCATCAAATTTCCGGTCTCTGATATCTTCCGCCCTGGTATGCTGTGTTTGCAGGTTTTTGAGGTCAAGGGCATCGGCAATGGCTGTTACCACTTTTAATTTTTTACCGATGCTGTCTACCAGCCAGAATCTTGCTTCGGGGAAAAAGATTGCTAGCGGTATGCCGGGAAACCCGCCCCCGGTACCCAGGTCCATGATCTCGGTGCCGGGCGAACAGTCAAACACCGCCGCAATGCTGAGCGCGTGGAGCACGTGTTTTTGATAGAGGCTGTCAATGTCTTTGCGTGAAATGACATTGATCTTACTGTTCCAGTCTTTATACAGTTCTTCCAGGGCGGCAAATTGCTGCAACTGCCGGGTGGTAAACTCGTTAAAATATTTTGTTATCAGTTCCAGGTTTTGCGTGGTCTTTTCCATAATGCCGGTGCAAAGATGAGATAATACACAAACATCCAAAGATCAAATAACCACCACCAGGGCCAAAGATCTTTTTCGTTTAATTTTTCCATGGTCCTATAAAAGATCCATGCCTGTGTAAAAAAACGAATCAAAAATAAGGCGCTCGCAAAACGCCAGTCGAAAAAAAGCAGGCTGAGGATAAACAATGGGTAAAAAAGAAAATGCGTCAACGCATAAAGACCCAGCAGGAACCGGTGTTTACCCTTGTAAAATTTACCTGTGGTATAATGTCTTGTTTTTTGCCGGATCCAGTCGCGCCAGGTTTTTTTGGGCTCGGAAAGCGTAATTGCTTCCGGGTCTATTACCACGTTGGTATTGTGTTTGGTGGCAACCATATTAATAAACAGGTCGTCGTCGCCGCCGGTTACATGGTTAAGCGATGAAAAGCCTTTATTCTGGAAAAACAATCGTTTGGTATAGGAAAGGTTCCTGCCCACGCCCATATAGGGTGTGCCTGCCAGTGCATAGGAGAGGTATTGCAAGGCGGTATGAAAAGTTTCAAAACGAATGAGTTTGTTCAGGAGGCCTGGTCTTTTGTTGTAAGAACCATAACCGAGTACTATTTCAATACCCTCCGCATAACCATCCTGCATTTTTTGTAACCAGAACTCGGTAGCCGGCATGCAGTCTGCATCCGTTAGCAAAACCACTTCATATTTTGCCTCTTTTATGCCAATGGACAAAGGATATTTTTTTCCGGGAATCAGTTTCGCTTCATAATCAAGGTTAACGCCCTGGAGTTGTTTGAAGGTTTTTTTTAATTCTTCCAGCAGGTACTTGGTTTCATCAACGCTGTTATCGTTCACTACTATTACTTCATGCGTGCTGGGATAGGTTTGCACCAGTACACCGGGCAGGTTATGCGCCAGGTTGGCGGCTTCATCGCGCGCGCAAACAATAATGCTCACCGGGTGCTGTTGCGATGTTGTTTTTTCTTTTTTCTTGAAAAAAGCCACTCTTTGGAAAAAATAATAATAATAAAATAATTGGATAAGGGTAACTGCGGCAAACGTATAAAACAGTATCTCCCACATATGCAGTTGTAGTTGTTCTGGTAAATTCATGTAATCAATGGTTTGGGGCCGTACAAATGGCCTGCGAAAATAGGATATTGAAAGGTGATTTTGGGATTTTAGGATTGCGAGGTTTGGGATTTTTAGGTTGTGGGATTTTGGGAACGCGAGAATATTGGGATTGCGGGAATTTTGAGCTTTTTGGATTGCATGCAAGATAAACAGCCCTGACTTTGCACGGCCCGGTTCATTGCTGGCGGCCTATCATACCAGGTGACTCAGAAAAGATCTTAAAATCTCAAAATTCCCTCAATCCGCAATTCCCCTAACTTGTGGGCTTTTATGGCAGCATTGCAATTTGATTTACAGGTAACAGATACCCAATCCGCCGCCAGGGCCGGGTTGATTCGCACAGACCACGGCGAAATAGAAACGCCCATTTTTATGCCGGTGGGCACTGCAGGTAGTGTAAAAGCTGTTTCCCAGCAGCAACTGGTGCAGGACGTGGAGGCAAAGATAATATTGGGCAATACCTATCATTTATACCTTCGCCCGGGCCTGGAAATACTGGAGGCTGCCGGCGGTTTGCACCAGTTTATCGGCTGGCAACGGCCAATTCTTACAGACAGCGGCGGCTACCAGGTTTTTTCGCTGGCCGCCAACAGGAAAATTACGCCCGAGGGCGTGTTGTTTCAAAGCCATATAGACGGTAGCAGGCATTTGTTTACACCCGAGAACGTAATGGATATACAGCGAACCATTGGCGGTGATATCATTATGGCTTTTGATGAATGTCCGCCTTATCCCAGCGATTACGCCTATGCAAAAAAAAGTATGCAGCTAACGCACGACTGGCTGGACAGGTGCATCGCGCGGTTTAACGATACGCCGGGTAAATATGATTATACACAAAACCTGTTTCCCATTATACAGGGTGGCACCTACAAAGACCTCCGCACGGCATCGGCTCAATTTGTGGCCTCCAAACAGGCTGCCGGCAATGCAATTGGCGGACTAAGCGTTGGCGAGCCGGAAGAAATGATGTATGAATACGCTGCCCTTTGCTGCCAGTTGCTGCCTGCAGATAAACCCCGTTACCTGATGGGGGTGGGTACACCCTGGAATATTCTGGAAAATATTGCCCTGGGCATCGATATGTTTGATTGTGTAATGCCTACGCGCAACGGTCGTAATGCCATGCTGTTTACCAGCCGCGGCATTATTAATATTGATAATAAAAAGTGGGAAAAAGATTTTTCGGTGATCGACGATGGTATTCCCGCTGCGCTGAGCAACTATTACAGTAAGGCCTACCTGCGGCATCTTTTAAAATCAAAAGAAATACTGGGACTGACCATTGCCAGTATACACAACCTGGCCTTTTATCTCTGGCTGGTGAAAACAGCGCGGGCGCATATACGCCAGGGAGATTTTATGAGCTGGAAAAATGATATCGTGCCGGTGCTGAAGACCCGATTATAGCCGCCGGGATTCAGGACTCGGATTTTCGGTATACATGCCGGAGCAGTATCAGGAATATTACCCCGCCAACATAAAAACAGAATTCCGTCCAGTCGTATTGGGTAAAAAACCCGTTGAATTTAAAATACGTGGTATTATCGTCTGGAAGAAAATAAGGGTAAGTAAATTTTACAAAAGGCCAGAATCGTTCGGTTTTTGGTTCACCGGCAGTATTAAAAAAGCGTATCTCGTTATAGGAAAGAATGAGTGCACACAGGTGAAACAGGCACCAGGCAATTGCCCATCGGTAACGTTTTACCCGGACGACCAGGGGCGAGCGTAAAGGTACTGCAGCAGGAGATGGATTAGCGGGTATTGAAAAACTGCTTTTTTTCATTAAAATTAAGTTTATTCCGGCCGTGCAGTTTTTAATAGATAATTAATCTGGTTAAGTAAAATATTGTTTAAAACTAAGAGTTGCGCCCATTTTTGCGGAGCATATGGCTCTGGCACGCGCAACAGTTTACAGGCTGAATATGGCCAATACTACCGCTTGCTGACCCGGGTAAAATTGGTGCAACATTGTTAAACCGCCTGTAAAGTTTAGTGCCATTTTATTGTTTTATAACTGAAGTGTTCACGGTACGGTTAATTTTCTGCCGGCTTCATCGGTAAAATAGTGCCGCCAATGCGGCAATGCATACCCGGGTCAAATATAATAGAAAATTTTTATTTAATTTATGGGGATCGCTGAATCGGTTTGCGGGGCGGCAATGGCCGTATGTTTGCAGCCGGAGCCCGCAAACAAGGCAAATAGAAGGTAAAAAGCCGTTGTGTAACCAGCCCGTTGCGTTTTACTATAACGTATCCGCAACAAATTTTACCCTATTTTTGAACGTTCACCATGCACCCGGGAGCCCAGTTTTAATGAAAATTATTGACCGTTACATAATTAAGAATTTCCTGGTCACTTTTGTATTTACTATCCTGGCATTAACGGTTATTTCGGTAGTAATAGACACCAGCGAGAAGGCGGATGATTTTGTAAAATCGGGGCTTTCTACCTCGGAGATCATTACAAAATATTACTTCGGGTTTGTGCCCTTTATAATTTCCATGATCTTCCCGCTGATGGTATTTATAGCCGTTATCTATTTTACCTCCAAGCTGGCCGGCCGTTCGGAGATAGTGGCCATACTTGCCAACGGGGTAAGGTACCGGCGTTTTTTGCGGCCTTATATTATGGGGGGATGCCTGCTGGGCGCCTTACTCTGGTATTGCAATATGTATGTGTTTCCCAAAGGTAATAATATAAGAAGCGATTTCCAGATACGCTATATAGACGGAAACAATTCCTATTATTCCGGGCAGAGTTATAACACTACATTTTATCTTAAATCGGACCCCAATACATATGTGGCCATACGCTATTATGATACGGCCAGCAAGGTATCTAGCGGGTTTTTCCTGCAGAAAATAAAAGGAAACCAGGTTTATTATAACCTGCGTGGCGAGTCTATACGCTGGGACACCACCCATCAAGACTGGAAAGTGGAAAACGCCGTGGAAAGGAAGATCGATGGCCTTCACGAAACGGTGCGGCAGGTGTCATCTATGAACCTTAAGCTAAATATTGCACCTAAGGATCTGCGTCGAGATGAATACCTGAAAGACAAACTCAGTTCACCCGACCTGAAACGTTTTATAGCGATGGAGGAATTGCGTGGAACCGAAGGCCTGAATACGTATAAAGTAGAATATTACCGGCGCATGGCAACCCCTTTTGCGGTGGTAATACTAACCTTGCTGGGCGCCGTGGTAGCCAGCCGTAAAACAAGGGGTGGCAGTGGCCTGCACCTGGCCTTTGGCATTGTGGCCGCTGCAACTTTTGTCATTATGGACAGGTTCTCCATCGTTTTCTCCAGTAAGGGAAACCTGCCGCCACTGATTGCCGCCTGGCTGCCCAACCTGATCTTTATAACCATCACTTTTTTTGTTTACAGGAAGGCTCCGAAATAAGAATTGCTAATTTTTGGATTTCGTGATTTTTTGGATTTCGCCCTTTAACTGGCGCGGCAAATTCCAATATCCAAAAATTTCGCAATCAGCAATAGTTATTTATTTACGTTTCTTTGTGCAAGTAAAACACACCATACTTAATGCGATACTATATCATAGCGGGCGAAGCATCCGGTGACCTGCACGGCAGCCATCTTATCAGGGAAATAAAAATGCTGGATGACCGTGCGCTGGTGCGTTGCTGGGGTGGCGACCTGATGCAAGAGGCCGGCGCCGAACTGGTAAAACATTATCGCCACCTGGCTTTTATGGGTTTTATTGAAGTAGTAAAAAACCTGCCCGCCATTATGAGAAATATAAAGTTCTGCAAGGAAGATATACTGGCTTTTAAACCGGATGTAGTGGTACTCATAGACTATCCCGGTTTTAATCTTAGAATCGCCGAATGGGCCAAACAACAGGGGTTTAAAATTGTGTATTATATATCACCCCAGGTCTGGGCCTGGAAGGAAAGTCGTGTAAAAAAAATCAAACGGTTTGTAGACAGGATGCTGGTGATACTGCCGTTTGAAAAGGCATTTTATTCAAAATGGGATTACAAGGTGGAATATGTGGGTCATCCGTTGGTAGAAGTAATAGAAAAGGAAAGACAGACATTGCCTGCCCCGGCTTTTTCCGCCAAGCCTATTATTGCTCTTTTACCTGGCAGCCGACAACAGGAAATCCTAAAAAAACTGCCCATCATGCTACAGGTAGCGGCTTATTTTCCCGCCTATCATTTTGTGGTGGCCAGGGCCCCCGGATTGGAAGACAGCTTTTATATCTCTTTATTGACGCCCTATCAAAATGTTTCCGCCGTCAGCGGCAAAACCTATTCCTTGCTGATGCAGGCGCAAGCTGCCCTGGTTACCAGCGGCACGGCCACCCTGGAAACAGCTTTGTTTGGCGTGCCGGAAGTAGTGTGTTACAAAAGCAGTAATATCTCTTACCAGATAGGGAAGCGCCTGATAAAAGTGAAATATATTTCGCTGGTGAACCTGATAATGGATAAACCGGTGGTAAAAGAACTGATACAGGATGAGCTGACACCTGAGAACCTGAAAAAAGAACTGGCCGACCTGTTGTTTAACCCTGCGCGGAAAGGGCAATTGGAGAAAGACTATACGGAACTACGGAAAAAGCTAAGTGAAGGTGGCCGCGCTGCTGCCAATGCCGCCAGGCATGTTGTGGAAATGACCGGGCTCAGTGTTTCTTAAAAACCAGGACTTTTAAAATAATGACAATCAGCGCCAGCAGGAACATTAATATGCTGATGCGGTTGATACCATGCATGTATCGCATCCATTTTGTATTGGGCTCGTTGGGATCCCTTTTCTTTATGTACAGGTATTCTGCTAATTGTCGCCAGACGCCCATGGTAATTGGTTTTGTAAGCCTGCTGTAAATATAGAATAACAACAATGGCCGGCAAAAAATGTTCTTTTAATTGGAATGCAGGCTATATTAAAATCTTCTATATTTGCAATCCGCAAAAGAGCCGTCCCCAATGGCCGGCCGCAGAACCTTTATAATGGGGGGGTTAGCTCAGTTGGCTAGAGCGCTTGCATGGCATGCAAGAGGTCGTCG
>JBDTVE010000060.1:0-7601 GCA_040007355.1 Bacteroidota bacterium
GTTATTACCACACCCGAAAAGATAAAAAAATACCTCATGAATACCCAGGTGCAGACAGACTGGAAGGAGGGTAGCCCCATTACCTATGAGGGTGAGTACAACGGAAAATCGTACAGAGACAAGGGTGTGATCCAAAAAATAGAACCGGGCAAACTGTTACAGTCTACATACTGGAGTTCCATGGGCGGCAAGGAAGACAAACCGGAAAACTATAACCTGGTTACCTATAGCCTTGAAGACAAGAATGATAAAACCGTGCTAACCATTTCGCAGAATAATATTCAATCTCAAAAAGAGAAAGCACATGCCTCCGACAATTGGAAAACGGTGCTGGAAAAATTAAAAACCGTGGCGGAGGAATAGTCAGGCATTGTGCCCGGCCGTTAAAAAGACCCTGTGCGCAATAGGCAACAGGGGCTTTTTATTGAGCTGTTAAAATGCTATTTTTTAACCGGATATATTCTTGTCTTTTCGTCCAGCAGTGTATCTTTTCAGTTTTCAATCTTTAAATCGTTCACACAGGCCACGGATTTTTTTTTGCTGTCTTTATGAATATTCGTTTGTTTGTATCAGAGCGTAACGTATTCTTCTTTTTATCTTTTGAAATAACCGATTCGTAGTCTCCCATATTCACTTTTATGCCGTGTGCATTTTGCCATTCGCCTGCAAGCACTTTCTGTATAGGGTCTTTTGTGATCTTCGCATCAAATCCATCAAAACGCCATTGTATGCTATTGACAAACTGTGTCATGCGTTCGTCTATATGGCCGTTTTCAAATGCCTTCAGGCTTTTTAGCTCCAGGGCTACATTTTTTTGATCACCCCGCTCCCAATAGTCCGCTGGGATATTGATACCGCAGCAGGTCCATGAAAAGACCGGCTGTTATGCGTCTGCCGGGCGGGAATAGACACAACGTGGTATTCGAAAGGTCTCCTGATGCCGTAAAACTGGCAAATTTGATTTTTTATAAGTAAATTGAAAAACTAATTTTAAAATTGTTATGAAAAAGAATAGCCTGAATAGTCCGCGAAGCCTTGTGCTGCCGCTTTTGCTCCTGCTGTTTGCGGTGATGCCTGCCTATGCCAATAGCGGCCGGTCGGCAGACAGGGATGCTAATTCATTGGTCGGCCGCTGGGATATAGTGCTTTATATGGCCGGTGGGGAATTCCCTTCCTGGCTGGAAGTGGTGCATTCCGGTTCACACACCCTGGTTGGTCGGTATGTAGGTAGCGGTGGTAGTGCGCGGCCCATTTCAAAAGTAAATTTCAAAGACGGTAAAATGAGTTTTACCATTCCGCCGCAATGGGATAGGGGGGATAATGATATGGTATTTGAAGCTACCCTGCAGGGTGATAGCTTAACAGGCACGCAGCTTTCGGCAGATGGTAAACGCTATAATTGGGTGGGTCACCGTGCGCCCTCACTGCATCGTAATAAAAATGTTGTTTGGGGAAAACCGGTGATATTGTTTAATGGAAAAGATATGGGGGGCTGGCATGCCAGGGGCAATAATCAATGGGTGGTACAGGATGGTATATTGCGCAGCCCGCATTCGGGAGCTAACCTGGTCACCAATGAATCTTTTACAGATTTTAAACTGCATATTGAATTCCGTTACCCGCAGGAAAGCAATAGCGGGGTTTATTTGCGGGGCCGCTATGAAGTACAGATTGAAGACAATTATGGGATGGAAGCCAGCCCAGACCATCTGGGCGCCATTTACGGCTTTTTACCACCCAGTGAAATGGTGGCAAAAAAACCAGGTGAATGGCAGTCGTACGATATTACCCTGGTAGGGAGAATGGTAACGGTCATCGGTAATGGAAAAACAATTATCTGCAACCGGGAAATACCGGGTATTACCGGTGGCGCCCTCAACAGCCGTGAAGGAGAACCCGGGCCGCTGTATATCCAAGGCGACCACGGGCCCATTGATTACCGCAATATTGTGATTACCCCGGGAAAATAAGCTTGTAACATTACTCGCATAGTTAATAGTTAAATATAAAATGGGGACGGCATGGTTGTCTCCATTTTGCATTGTCTAAGGTCTAAACGCGCAATAACGGTGCTATTGTTTTGAACGCAAGGCGACCCTGTTCCGGAGTCTTTAAAACAATCTTTCGTTTGGCGGTCTTATTCCCTGCAGGCGTATATAGATAGTCGTTTGTCCGCGGTGATGAGTCTGGTGCTCAAAGGCCTTGTTCATCAGCGCAAATTTTGTTTCCTCGTAGCGCATGAGTTTCTTTTTCTCGCCCCATTTGCTTACATCGGAGTTTTTAACGGCGTTGATGCAAAAATCATAACTGGCCACTACAAAATACATCACCGAGTCTTTGGCTTGTGCGCCCAGGCTGGTTTCCAGGTTGCCCCGCATAAATGGCGGCTTTTGATCCGTGCAATTAGACATCAGGAATATATTTGTCGTAGCCAGGTGCAGCATTTGTTGCGCAAAGCTCCGGATGCTATCTACCGGTTTAAAAGAATACTTATCTTCGGGCATAGTATTGAGGTAATCAACGGTATAAGCCCTGGCTCTTTCCCAGTCTTTTACCATTTGTGCTTTGATGTCTTCGGAACTTAAGGACTGCGTGTGAGCGGTAAAACTGCAGGCAAGCGCCAGCAGTGGCAGGAGCAGGCCCGCCGGTGTAAACATTTTTCTCATAAAAGGTTATTTTTAGCTAATTAAGGTACCATAAAATAAAGACCCGGAATATTGTTTTCCCCGGATTTGCCGGCGGGCGGTATAAAGTATGCTTTTATTTTATCCACGCCGGCTGGGCCCGGGGCAACAGATGGGCATCAAACCATGAAAACGAATTTGTTAGTAGCGGTTTTTTTTACCAGCATGCTGTTATGCTCAAGCCTGATGTTGCTGGCAGGCGGGGGCGGCCCCGATACGGTCAGGACCGGCGTATATGTGACCAGCATTCACGATATAGACTTCAAACAAAAGGAATACACCATTGATCTCTGGCTTTGGTTGAAATATAAAAATCCTGCCTTTGATTTTTTGCAAAACCTTGAAATTCCGCAGGCAAAAACGGTAACAAAATCGTTTTCCACCATTGATACTTCCAGCGGCCGAGTCTATATTCTTATGAAATTGCAATGCGTGATGAAGGATACCTGGCGGATCAGGAATTTCCCTTTTGACCACCAGAACCTGCGTTTTTCCATTGAAAATTCACAATACGATTACCGTTCCCTGGTTTTTGCAACCGATACCCTGGGTAAACATTATGATCCCCGTTTTGTTTTGCCCGGCTGGCGCATCGACAGCTTTACCATTTCATCAGTTAAGAGGGCCTATGAAACCACTTTTGGCGACGAAACACTGACAAAGCCACACGTTGAATACAGCAGTTTCAAAGTAAGGATCGGTATCCAGCGATCCGCGGGTGAATTATTCTGGAAGATGTTCCTGGGCATGTATGTGGCTTTCCTGATTGCCTATGTATGCTTTTACATTCACGCAGACAATATCGATTCCCGGTTTGGCTTGAGCGTTGGTTCGCTTTTTGCGGCCATCGGTAATAAATACATCATTGACTCCGCACTGCCCGAATCCAATTCGCTCACGCTGGTTGATATATTACATGGGTTAACCCTGCTCTTTATTTTCCTGGTAGTCACTGCTTCGGCCAGGGCGCTTTACCTGGTCAAAAAAAATAAACTCAGCCAGGCAAACCGGTTCGATATGATTGCTGCGCAGGTATTGCTGGTACTGTATGTTATCCTGAACATTTATTTTATATCGAAGGCCATTTTTAGGGAGTCTTAAGCCGGTAAACGGTCGGAAGTTGATAGTCTGGAATCAGCATGATTCGTTATTGCGAAAGAAGATTGTTGTTCACCCCTGGTCGGGGTCTTTCACCAATCATCCTTATTGTTGTCTGCGAATCGGTATGCCCATAACATAAAGCGTGATTTGATGAAGCGGGTGAGCCGCCCGAAAAAAGGGCGAACCACCCGTTCGACGTTATTGCGAATGGGTTGAAGCAATCCGTGGGCGGAATAATGGTGGGTTAACAGAAATAAAAGATGATTGAATTATTGATAGGCTGTGAGCGACACAGACCAAGGGAAGGCAACCCTTCCGTTCGACTCATAACGAACGAATGAAACAACCTGAAGTTTTAGTATGAGTCAATTAATTTAATTGCAGGTGCGGCAGGCGATAGGTAAGCCCATCCAGCACAAATATTTCATCTACTTCGTATATCCAGAATTTAAAAAGCGGGGAGTGTGAAAGATATTCATCCACACCAGCCTTTTCCTCGGCATTAATGGTTATCCAAATCCGTTTGCTTTCCAGCGAAACAGCATAGTGGTCGATGATCTCCTTGTTAATAAGCGTATTGATATATTTTCTGTGACTGGGAATCAAGGCGTTAATCTCCTCATTTAACTCAAAACTAATGGTTACCTGGAACTTCTTCTTATCCATAGGGAAACAGCATCTTTGTTTTATAACGGTAAACGGGCTGGAAAAGTTTCCCCGAGAACGATAATTGACAATAAATTATATTGTCCAGGGCACGATATTATTTACCAGTTCGGGGCGATAGGGAGCACTGACACGGATATAGTTGTCCGTATAACCCTCTGCCAGGTCGTTCTTGGCGCTTTTTTCAAATAATACAGTACGAACCTGGCCGCGATGCTGTTGGGTAAAGTACTGCATTTTCATATAAGAAAGATTACGAAGAGTCTTATTGCGTTCCAGGCGGGTATTTATCGGGACAACCGGTTTTATTTCCAGCGCCTTGGTATGGTCTCTTTCCGAATACGTAAATACGTGCAGATAAGAGATGTCCAGTGCCCGCAAAAAATCATGGGTTTCCTTAAAATCATCTGCCGTTTCCCCGGGAAAACCGGTAATTACGTCTACACCGATGGCACAATGCGGCATCAGCTTTTTGATCAGGCTTACCCGCTCCGCATAGAGTTCTCTTTTATAACGCCTTCGCATCAGCGCCAAGACCTGGTTGCTGCCACTTTGCAGGGGTATATGAAAATGCGGCATCAGCTGCTTGCTGCCGGCCACCCATTCAATCATTTCACCCGTCAGCAGGTTGGGCTCAATGGAAGAGATGCGGATTCGTTCAATACCCGTTACCGTTTCCAGCGCTTTTAAAAGGCCGAACAGGTCTTCAGCGCTTCCGTCGCCGTTGGCGCCCCTGCCAAAATCGCCCAGGTTCACGCCTGTTAATATAATCTCCTTTACGCCCGAGGCTGCCAGTTCTCTGGCTGTTTTTACCACGTTCTCAACCGTATCGCTCCTGCTTTTGCCTCTTGCCAGGGGGATAGTACAAAAAGAACAATTGTAATTGCAGCCATCCTGTACTTTTAAAAAACTGCGGGTGCGGTCGTTTACTGAAAATGATGCATTAAAACCATTCAGGTCTTCTATATCGCAGCTGCATATTTTGGCGGAATCCCCTTTACTTAATTCTTTAAGATGCGCTACAATATTAAATTTTTCCGCAGCTCCCAGCACCAGGTCAACACCCGGTATGGAAGCAATTTCCGCGGGTTTTAACTGCGCATAGCAACCGGTGATCACCACCAGGCTTTCAGGTGTTTTGCGTTGTATACGTCTCACCAGGTGACGGCATTCTTTATCGGCATTGTCTGTTACAGAGCAGGTATTGATAACATATACATCGGCCGCTTCATCAAAACTCCGTTTCTCAAAGCCGCTGTTTTCCAGCAACCTTGAAATAGCTGAGGTTTCTGAAAAATTGAGTTTGCATCCCAATGTGTGAAAAGCCACTGTCTTTGCTGCCGCCATAAGGGCGCGAAGTTAAGAAAGGAATCATGAAACAAAACGGGCAATTGGGTGTTGCGAAGGAGTGTTTACCTGTTTACCGCGGCTTTTTTAACAGCGCAAATTCCGGGTTTCTCCTTCAATTACTTACGAGATTGCAGTAGATTTGGCTTATAAATGAAAAAAGCCCTTCCCTATATTTTACTGGCGGTGCTGTTGGTGGCGGCGCTGGCCATCCGGCGCTGCCGGTCTGTGGCCAAATCAAAAAAAGATATAGAAAACAAGATAGACCGGAATACGGTACTGGACAGAAGACCGGGTTTTCTTGAATATACCGACCATGCCAAATGCCGGATGGACTGCGGTCATATCACCCCGCAGGCGGTGGTCTATATTTTCCAAAACGGGGAAGTAAACAACAATATAACCGAAACCGACGCCCGTCCCTGCCCGGTATACGCGCTGGAAGGCTATACAGCAGCAAAACAGCATCTCCGCATTATTGTTGCTCAATGCGACTACAAAACAAAACTGGTGACCTGTGTCAACATTGATACCCCCTTTGATTGTGGCTGTACCGGTGCGGGCATTAAATATGAGCGCTAAAAACCGGATCCTGCTTATTTATGAAAATATTGCTGAATTGGGTACAAGCATTGTACAGTGTTTATGTGATGGCGGTTTTTGTACTGCTCCTGCTGGTTATCTTTCCCTTTGTGTTGATGGCGGGTATTTTTGGAAAGATAAAAGGCGGGAATATGATCTACCGCCTGTGCAGCGCCTGGGCCGATGCCTGGTTTTTTTTAATCGGTATGCACGCAAAAAAGATTCGGAGAACCGATGCTCCACGGCCCGGTGCGCAATATATCTTTGTTGCCAACCATATTTCGTATATGGATATACCCATGATTGTGAAAACCATCCGGCAGCCGCTGCGGGCACTGGGCAAAGCATCGCTGGCAAAACTGCCCGTATTTGGTTTTTTGTACCGGTACGGTGCCATCCTGGTTGACCGGACCAATCCTGAAAACCGTCAGAAAAGCGTATTACAGCTAAAATCGGTTCTAAGAAAAGGAATATCCGTTTTTATTTTTCCCGAAGGCACGTTTAATACCACGGGGCAACCGCTAAAGGAATTTTACGATGGCGCTTTCCGGATTGCCATAGAGACCCAGACCTCCCTGCTGCCGGTTGTATTTCCGGATACGTTAAAGCGACTGCATTACAACAGTATTTTTTCATTTACACCCGGAAAATGCAGGGCGGTATTCCTGGAAGCGGTGCCAGTGGCGGGCCTGCTGCCGGCCGATCTGCCGGCCTTAAAAAAAAATGTTTTTGATAAAATGGAAGCGGCCTGCAGGGAATTGAATGATTTTGGTGTGTAATAACAGGAGACAATATAAAACAGGTTATGATCATTAATTTTTTTAATTGAAAGAAAATAGTAGTCATACCAGCGAACTTTTTATAACCAGCAACAGGTTATTTGCGGAAGTGATTATTCCGCTGGCTTTGCCACGCAATTATACCTGGGCGGTACCGGTACACCTGGAGGAACAGGTAAGGCCCGGTTGCCGGGTAGAAGTAGTACTCAAAAATAAAAAATATGCGGGGCTGGTAAAACGGGTACATGCCGAAGCGCCCCAGGCCTTTGAGCCAAAAGAAATTTTGAATGTGCTGGACGCCGAACCCATCATTTTTGAACAGCAGCAAATTTTCTGGCAATGGATGGCCAACTATTATTTATGCAGTGAAGGGGAAGTGATGCAGGCAGCATTGCCTACGCATTTTAAACTCAGCAGTGAAACCATCCTGCTGTACAATGAT
>JBDTVE010000061.1:0-2116 GCA_040007355.1 Bacteroidota bacterium
CTGCTCCGCGCTTACAGTGGGCGCGATATGAACACATTGCAACTGGATGCCGGTTACCGTTATTACCTGCATGGCCCCCTGGCCCGCATAGAATGGGGTGATGGACTGACGGGGCGCCTGGTGCAGGGAAGCGATTATGCTTATACGTTACAGGGCTGGCTGAAAGGTGTGAACGGCGTACAACTTTCTTCCGACGGAAATGGCCCTGCTGATACGGATGCAGGCGCCGATGGGAGCCCGCTGAAGGACGTCGGCATCCATGCAGAGGTGGGAGCGGATGTAATCGGTTTTACTTTGGGCTATTACAAGGAAGATTACAAACCCATTGGTGGGTCTTTATCGGGCTCTTTTGGAACTGTTTACCGGCATCCGGCGCCGGCCAGCACCGCAACAACCGGTAAGGAGTTGTTTGATGGTAATATCAGCAACGCGGTTTACAGCCTGGCAGGCATCGACAACGGTTATGCCCGCGGTTATTCCTTTGGTTATGATCAATTGAACAGGCTTTGTGAAATGCGCGCGCACAACCTCGCGTCTATTGTGCCGGGTGCCACCTGGAACAATGGCTCCATCCTGGAGGAACACCGGGAAAGTTTCGGTTATGATGCAAACGGGAATATCACAAACCTGTTCAGGAACGGTACAGCCAGCGGTGGTCGCAGGCTTGCAATGGATGGGCTGTCTTACCGCTATTATTATTACACGCTGAATAACATACGCAAAACCTATGCACCCAGTCAGCCCCTGCCCGCCGATGCCTGGTTGCCCACCAATCAGTTGGCCTATATCAGCGATGCGGTACCGGATGCCAATTACCCGGCCGTAGCCTACCCGTCCGAAAAAGATATAGATAGCCAGGACAGCAATAATTATGGCTATGATGGAATCGGTAACTTAGTAAAAGATAAAAGCGAGGGAATAACAAAAATAGGCTGGACGGTTTACGGCAAGATAAGCAGTATAAATAAGGCAGACGGCACCCGTATTGTATTCGACTACGATGCGGCGGGAAACAGGATTCAAAAACAAGTGGTAGCCGGCGGTAAAAAGACCATTAGCTTTTATGTACGCGATACACGGGGTAATACCATGGCGGTGTATGGCTGGCGGGGGAACAGCAATGCCAGGCCAATAGTCGCCGGAACAGGGAATGGCTTAACGGGGCAAATCTGGGATGAACAAGTTTTGTATGGCAGTCGCCGCCTGGGTATCTGGAATCCTGGTATAACGGTTCCCGCCAGCCTGGATTTGGTTACCGGTGCGGTGCAAACCGGCAGCAAGCTCTTTGAATTGACCAATCATCTCGGAAATGTGCTGGCCATTATTTCCGATAAAAAGATTGCCGTACCCGCATCAGGCAATGCCGCAGTAACCGATCACTATGCTGCGGAACTTATTAGCAGCGGTGACTATACGCCCTTTGGAATGTTGATGGCGGGCAGAAGCTATCATCTGCCGGGCACCACTTACCGTTATGGTTTTAATAACAAGGAAAACGACAATGAAGTAAAAGGCGAAGGCAACCAGCAGGACTATGGTATGCGGGCATATGATCCCCGGGTGGGGCGGTTTTTGAGTATCGACCCCGTTGCAGTTTCTTACCCCATGCTTACGCCCTACCAGTTTGGTTCCAATAACCCTATATCCGGTATCGACCAGGACGGTTTGGAATACGAGCCGGCCGGTAAGGTTGGGATTTTTAACATCGATCAAACCGCCGTGCAATTGTACCCCGATAACCCCGGGGTAATTTTGCAGCAAAAAGCGGATGCGCCCATGGTACACCTGTTCCACATGGTGAACCGCGTGAACACTCAGCCGGCGTTTTTGTCGACCCAATGGCAACCGGCAAACGAACTCGAAAAGCAACGACATGCGATAAACAGGGAAGCCTGGTACGACCGGGATGGGTATAACACTGATGGCTCTCCCAAGCCCACAACAAGGCTCAGTCGTGACAGAACCTGGAATGCATTTGCGGTTAACCTGGCGCTTCCTTTTTTCGATGCGGTAAGCTATACGGACGGTGGAGGAGAAGCCAAAGCGTTGTTTAAAGGCGTCGTATCCTTCCTGGAGAAAAGGGAGTTTGAAACCATTGCAAAAACAGGAATGGTTA
>JBDTVE010000062.1:0-23401 GCA_040007355.1 Bacteroidota bacterium
TGATTTAAACAACGCTAAAATAGAAGATTTTTGGCAGCCGCCATGGCCGGCGGCCCCTGGGCCAATACCCAGGCCAAAGCGGGCGATACCAAAAGCGTTAAATACCTGGTCGAGAATGTGGGCGCCCTGCAGGTATCATTTACAAAAGAGAACTGGATGAAATTGACACGATATTTTCCAAAATGCCGCCGCGGGTTCCCGGTACCCGGCACATATGATGGGAAGTATAAATAAATAGTCGCGTCGGGGGCGGGGTTGCCCCGACCCTGGCGTAAGCTTGCCACAACCCAAGGGAAGGGATCAAGCCAAACCTCCGCGGTGCCCAATTAAGATTCATGCTATGCGGTTATCTTTGCGGCATGTTAAAAAACACTTTATTAAAGGCCACGGAAGCAGCAGCGTCTGTACTCACCCATTATTTTAACGGGGAATTTAAAATCACCAATAAAGAAGGCATCAATAACCCCGTTACCGAAGCCGACCTGGCAGCGGAAAAAGTTATTATCGATATCATTCATCAAAATTTCCCGAACCATTTTATTTTAAGCGAGGAAGCCGGTGAAATAAAGATGGACAGTGAATACAAGTGGATCATTGATCCAATAGACGGCACCATCAATTTTGCCAACGGCATTCCCATCTGTTGCGTCAGCATTGGTATAGAAAGGGCAGGACAAATGATCATGGGCGCCGTGTACAACCCCTTTTTAAAAGAGTTCTTTTTCGGGCAGCGCGGATTTGGCGCCACCTTGAACGATAAAAAAATACAGGTGAGCCAGCAGACCGACCTTAATAAGGCCTGCCTGGTTACCGGATTTCCGTATACTTACCTGAATACCCCCAATGGCCCGCTGGATGTTTTCTCAACGCTTATTCGCAAAGGCATTCCGGTGCGCCGGCTGGGTTCGGCCGCCATCGATCTTTGCTGGGTGGCTGCAGGCCGGTTCGATGCTTTTTACGAACATAAATTGCAGGCCTGGGACAGTGCCGCGGGTTTCCTGATTGTAGAAGAAGCGGGCGGAAAGGTCACCGATTTTAAAGGCAGCCATTATTCGCCCTATCAGCCGCATATTATTGCCAGCAATGGAAAAGTACATGATGCCCTGCTGAAATGTGTGCATGGCGAAAAATATGATTAGCCTAACTGAAAAACTGATATACATGAACGAAGAAAGGACAGAAATAGCCAACCTGGGCGAGTTTGGATTAATTGATCACCTTACCAAAAACATAGAACTGCAAAATGCCTCTTCCGTGGTGGGCGTGGGCGATGATGGCGCCGTGATTGACCCGCTCGGGAAACAGGTAGTGATTACCACCGATCTCCTGATTGAAGGTGTGCATTTTGATTTGATGTATACCCCCCTCAAACACCTAGGCTATAAAAGCGTGGTAGTAAACCTGAGTGATGTATACGCCATGAACGCCATACCCACCCAGATAACCCTGAGCATCGCTTTCAGCAACCGCTTCAGCCTGGAAGCGCTGGAAGAATTTTATGACGGTGTATATGCTGCCTGCGAAAAATACGGGGTTGACCTGATTGGCGGCGATACCTCCACTTCCCAAAAGGGCTTTATTATTTCTGTTACGGCCATTGGCGAAGTGAAACCCGACAAATACACCAAACGCAACACGGCGCAGAAAGACGATTTACTTTGTGTAAGCGGCGACCTGGGCGCCGCCTTCCTGGGACTTACCCTGCTGGAACGCGAAAAAAAGATTTTCTTGGAAAGCCCCAAGGTGCAGCCCGACCTGGAAGACCAGAAATACGTAGTGGGTAGGTTGTTAAAACCCGAAGCCAGAAAAGATATCATTGAATTTTTTGCCGCCAATGACATCGTTCCCAGCGCCATGATGGACGTAAGCGACGGCTTAAGCTCGGAAATACTGCATATCTGCCGTCAAAGCAACCTGGGATGTGTGTTGTATGAGGAAAAGATTCCTATTCACGAGGACACCCGTAATGCCGCCTTTAAATTTGAACTGGATCCCACGGCCTGCGCACTAAGCGGCGGGGAAGACTACGAACTCCTGTTTACCCTGCCCCAGGCCGAATATGATAAACTGGTGCTGAATGAACAGATAAGCGTAATCGGTTATATGACAGCACCGGAAAAAGGTAAAAAAATAATAACCAAGGGGGGTAATACGTTTGATATTACTGCACAGGGCTGGAACGCCTTTGCCTAGCCAGGTGTTGAAGGGATATTATGGATATGAGGACAATCATTTCACAAAAAAAAGCCTGTTTCTATTGTTTCTGCGGTTTGCTGCTGGCATTTTCCCTTGTTATAACGGGTTGCGGCAGCCTTAAAAACAGCTTTGACCCCAACAAAGAATATCCAAGGGAAGCGCTACAGGAAGACTATCATTTATTCCGCAATGTGCTGCAGGATGCCCACCCTTCGCTATACTGGTATGGGAGTAAAGATTCACTGGACTACTATTTTGATGATGGCTACCGGCATATTCGGGATTCCATGACGGAACCGCAGTTTCGGACCCTCCTGAGCTATGTTATTGCAAAAATCAATTGCGGCCATACCTCCATCCGTTTCTCCAAAAAATACGCAAAATATATTGATACCCTACGCCAGCCGCAATTCCCGCTGGGAATAAAATTCTGGGACGACAGTGCCGTGGTGTATACGAATATCAACCAGCGCGACTCCATACTCACACGGGGCACCGTTATCAGATCTATTAACAATACCCCCATTAATACTATTCGCGACAGTCTTTTCCGATTCATGGTCACCGATGGCTACAGCATTGGCCACAAATTCCAGACCCTGAGCAATCTCGGCACTTTTGGGAGCCTGTACCAGGCAGTGTTTGGCGCCACAGACAGCTTTAACGTGCAGTATCTTGACAGCACCGGCCTGGAAAGAAATACAAAGATGGGGCTTTATGATTTCAGGGAAGACAGCGCCTTCCGCAGGTTCCTGAGAACAGTACCGCGCCAGTCCAAAAAAGAACGAAAGCAAAAGAACCTGTTCAATACAAGAAATCTCCAGATAGACAGTTCCGGCAGCACAGCATATATGTCCGTCTCCACGTTCAGCAACGGAAACAAATTAAAATTATTTTTCAGGCAAAGCTTTCGGTTGCTGCGAGATGAACACATAAAAAACCTGGTAATTGATCTTCGTTATAACGGCGGCGGCAATGTTTCTTTGTCAACCAAACTCACCCGGTATCTTACCGACCACCCGTTTAAACTGGCCGATTCATTATATGCAGACCGTCGTCTCAGCAAATACGAAAGCCATATACAAAATAGTTTCGGTGCTTTTTTTATTATGAATTTCATGACAAAGAAAAAAAGCGATGGAAATTATCATTTCGGCTATTTTGAGCACCATTATTTTAAACCCAAAAAAAATACGCATTATAACGGCAATGTGTACATACTAACCGGCGGCAATTCCTTTTCCGCCAGTACCCTTTTTGTAAATGCGTTAAAAGGCCAGTCCAATGTAAAAGTAGTGGGTGAAGAAACGGGTGGGGGCGCTTATGGAAATACGGCCTGGTTTATACCGGATGTGACACTGCCCAATACCCGGGTGCGTTTTCGTTTACCGCGATTCCGCATGGTCATGAATAAAAATTATCCTAGGAACGGCCGCGGCATTGTACCCGATATAGAGGTAAAGCCCACTGTTGAAGCCATTAAAAAGGGCTATGATATAAAAATGGAATACATCAAAAAACTTATTTACGGCCAATAACAGAATTTTCTTTGTACCATCCCCGGGCCTGCAAGGTGAATACTAGTCGGTCACCACGGCCTTTACAATAAACTCCTTATCAAATACTACAAAATCAGCGGCAAATCCTTTTTCGATCCGACCGTTTTGCCTGTCCCTGCCAACCAGCATTGCCGGGTATAGAGAAGCCATGCGAAGCGCCTCTTCCAGATCGATTCCTGCCTCGGTCACCAGGTTTTTTACCCCCTTTATCATAGTGAGCGCCGAACCGGATAGTGTTCCATCCGGCATGGTATAGCGATCTCCTTTGAATACATGCGGATAATCGCCTTTCGCTGTTGCCGTAACCGCATCGGTAATGATAAACAACCGTTCTTTCATTATTTTTTTACTGATGCGAAGAACTGCAAAATCAACATGGATGCCGTCCGGCACAATACTGCTCATTACCCGCGAATGGTTATAAATGGCGCCTACCAGGCCGGGCTCCCGGTGCTGGAAAGCAGACATGGCATTGAATAAATGCGTGGCGGCCGGAATGCCTTTATCGAAAGCAGCCATGGCCTCCTGGTAGCCAGCATTGCTATGCCCCGCCGATACAACAATATCATTGTCCTGTAATAATTGTATAATATTTCCGTCGCACTGTTCGGGGGCAAGTGTCATTATCTTTATAACGCCCCGTCCATAATCCAGCAATTTTTCCACTTCTTCAACGGTAGGGCGTTTGATATACTTTTCTACATGTGCTCCTTTTTTTACCGGGTTTAGATAGGGTCCTTCCAGGTGCAGACCAGGCATGCCCTTTCCGCCCTGTCGCCAATAGGCTTTTACAGCGTCTATACCCCGAAAAAAAACGTCCATTGAATTGGTGGAGAGTGTTATAAAAAAATGGGAAGCGCCGCCTGCCAGGCAATATTCATAGGTGTCCTGTATGGCTGCGGGCGAAAGTTCCTGCGAAAAAAGTTTCCCATTGGCGCCATAGATCTGGATATCTGTAAAAGCGGGCGCCAGTATCCTGTTTGCAAGGTCTATTTTCTCCGCACCTGGAGGTATCTTATCCGGTGCAACCAATTCTTTTACCGTGTTGGCTTCCGTCAGAACAGCCATATTGTCCAGGAATTTTTCACCGGTAAAAACACGGGCATTAATATAGGCTTTCATAATCTGTTTTCATATAATTCCAAAGGCAACCCATCAGGGTCTGCAAAAAAAGTAAACCGTTTATTTGTTATTTCGTCTACCCGCACCGGCTCCGTTAACACACCCCGGTTATGCAAGGTAGCTATCGCATCTTCAATATCATCTACGTCAAATGCCAGGTGGCGTAGCCCGCAGGCTTCCGGTTGCGAAGGCCTTGGCGGCGGATGGGGAAGGGAAAACAATTCTACCTGGTACCGATCGTTCAGCTTCAGGTCAAGCTTATAGGACTGCCTGGCCACCCGATGGGTTTCTTTTATTATTTCCAGGCCCAGTATTTCGGTATAGAATTTTTTCGACAACTCATAGTTGCTGCAGATAATGGCAATATGGTGAATTCCTTTAAGTTTAAGTGCTGTGTTCATTTCAACAACAGTTTGTTACCGTCACATCGTTGGGGTCGGTGTAAAACCGACCCATGCCGTCGTCTGATTCGGTGTGAAACCGACGCCTACCAGCACCCTCCACCCAACATGTTAAAATCATTATGGAAAGATGCTGAATTCATCCGCATCCCTCCAGAATGGAAATTTATTTCTCAGCTCCAGCAGGTTTTCCTTTTTCAACACAATGGTAAACACATCTTCCATCTCCGCCTTTGTATATAATATATTACCCAGGGGATCCACTACCATGCTGTCGCCGTTATAATGAATCTGATTGCCATCATTGCCTACCCGGTTTACGCCCACCACAAAAACCTGGTTCTCGATGGCTCTTGCCTGGAGCAGTGTTTTCCAGGCATGGCTGCGGCGTTCAGGCCAATTGGCAGCGTAAATAAGAACATCGTATTCAAATGATTGGCCCGCGGGCGGCGGGGTGGCTTGCCTGGCCCAAACGGGGAAACGCAGATCATAACAAACCTGTAAATTTATCCTCCATCCTTTTACAGATGCAATCAGCCGTTTGCTGCCTGCCGTATATTGTTCATCTTCACCGGCAAAAGCAAAACGATGCCGTTTGTCGTATACGCCATAGCTACCATTGGGCAGCATCCATACAAGCCGGTTATAATAATGTCCGTCTTCTTCAATAATAAGACTGCCGGTCAGTATTAGCTTTTTTTCCAGGGCCACCCGTTTCATCCAGGCAATGGTTACCCCATCCATTTTTTCCGCCAGCAATGCGGGTTTCATGCTAAAACCGGTGCTGAACATTTCCGGCAGTACCACTAACTCCGTTTTCCCTGAAAGGGCCGCAATTTTCTGTTCAAACATGTCCAGGTTGGCAGATTTATCCTGCCAGTGCAAATCAGATTGTATAATGGTAATGCTGAGTGAAGACATGGTATGTTTTCTGGTGGTAAAGTTATTGGAATGCTGCGAAGATTTTTTCAACTTTCCTCCTCAAAATAAATTTTATAAAACTTACGACCGGTTTTTTCATCGGTTCCTTTCTCAATCAAATCCCGGCGACCGTGTATATAAATATGAAAATTCTTATCCAGCTTCAACACGCTTTTAAAAACTTTGGCTTGCTTTTTTACGGCCGATAAATGGATATCGAAATCATCCTTTATTTCAAAATTCCGGGCCTTTTCAAAATGTTGCTTGTATTCCATGAAACTATCTACCACATCGGGGTGGTGGATGACTTCTTCATTAAATTCCTTCAGGCTGAACTGGTCTTTTGTTTTAAAATAATCCATGGACCGGTTGAGCAGGTCCAGTTGATCAGATTTATCAACATCCAACTTTTCGTTGTATTCTTTTGTAATAAAACTTTTGCAAAGGTGTAGGTATTTGTCGGTGTTGTTATAGCTGTCGGCACAGGACTGTACCTGCAGGAAATCGTTTACCCAGTATTGTGCATCGGCCTGTTTATTGGTATTATCCGTTACACAAACCCGGTAACCATCTGTTGCATCCGTTTTAAAAATAAGGCAGCCTTTATCCAGCTTGTTGATATTGATGCCTTCTTCCTATATTATCTCCCAACTTTGTCCATGCTCCAGCACTTTAAGAAAAGTCTCTTTGCTTTCCGATTTAAAGATACCAATAGCGGGTATGTATTCACCGTTACAATGCACTTCGTTAAACAGCGCCACATACAGCTCGCCTTCTTTTACTTTTACATGGGTTGATTTGCTGTAAAGAAACTGCGCCAGCAACACGGATTGTTTTACCAGCAGGGCCGGATCTTCAAAAATGGCATGTACGTGCCTGAACACCTCGTTCAATTGCAGGTCGTGCAGATGGGTAAAATGATATAATTCGTTTTCATTAAAAGCACCCAGGAAGTATTTTGTAAGCAACCCGTTTACGGTTGTATCGTTCCGTGTAATCGGGGTTACGGACAATCTTAATGGCTCGCCGCGGGTAGGGTTACCCAGTTTATGAACGATCACCTCCTTTAGCTGAACACTGTCTGTACCTGTCATCTGGCGAAGATAAGAAGACCTCCTGCCCGGTTCATAGCCGTAGATAAAAACCCGTTTACCAGGTACGGCCGTGTTTGAGGTTTATAAATTAACTTTATTCCCCGTTGTTTTGGGCAGCGGAAATAATTCAAATTTTTCCGCCTATGAGAAGTTGGGGTAAGCAAGTGCTTGTATACTTTCCGTTGGCAGTATGCCTGGCCGTTACCATCCAGGGTTGTATGTTTTCTGCAAAAACAACCCGGGGTTTATACAGCAGGGTTCAAAACGGGCAATACGATGTAATTGTGGTGCCAGGCGTACCCTTTGAAAATGACCGGTGGAGCAGAACAATGAAGGGAAGGGTGTACTGGTCCAAATTCCTGTACGACAGGGGCATCGCCAAAAACATTATCTATTCCGGCGGCGCAGTCTATTCACCCTATTACGAAGGCAGTATCATGGCCTTGTATGCGGCTGCACTGGGAATTCCGCCGGAACATATTTATACTGAAACCAGGGCCGAGCATAGCACGGAAAATATCTATTATTCCTATAAACTGGCAAAGAAGCTGGGTTTTACCAGCATCGCCCTTGCTACCGATCCGTTCCAGGCAAAACAGCTCCGAAGATTTATCCGTAAAAAAGTCAGTGACAGTATTGCTATCATACCTTTTGTTATAGACACGCTGAATCAAATAGGGCCTGGTATGATCGATCCTTCCATCAACTACCAGCAGGCATTTAAAAAAGATTTTATTTCCCTTACGGAACGGGAAAATGCCCGGAAAAGATGGCGAGGCACCCGTGGCCGGAACATAGACAAAAAAGCATACGATTAACACGAATATAAGGCAGCCATCCCCATAACCAAGTCATAATGGCCCCTGGTTTCCATGTATGGAAACTTTTAATATTTTTGCCAAAAGTCCTTTGTGACATATTTTGAAACAAGCTGAAGGGTTCATAGCAGGACTTGACCCAAAAGCAACTAACAAGCTCTTGTATAATATTGACTTGGCCCAACAAACAAACGATTCGGGGTTATTTATGAAATTGACAAAGAAATCTGGGAGTTCAGCATCCGTCATGCAGGTCTTCAAAGCAGATTGCTTGCCTCTTCAAAAAAGAAATGATACGCGGCCAGTGGTCTTGTTTATATATGCTTACGCCTTCAAGCGATGTATCGACGCCGCTGATCATTTTCCCGTGTTCATCCACTACCTGCAGGGCCCACTGCCATTCTTCCTGCAACGCGTGCCGCAATACGTTTTTTACCTGCAGAAGCCTGTTATAAAGCAATACTTGCCGGTCAGCATCCTTATGGGTTAGTTCAATTGAGATGCTGGCCGCCGCGCTACCCGCCTGCATACTGAATTGAAGATTCTTTACACTTGTTTTATAGTTGATCCAATTTATTTTTAGTCCGTCCGCGGAAGTAACAGGTGCCATATTCCGGCCAAAACTGGTCCAGAACTGTTGTTTTAATAATGCCAGTGTCTGTCGGTTGTTCATGGTTGAATGTGCAAGAGCCAGGAGGTTATTCCTGTATGCCGATCCATTTTTTGTTTTGCCGATTGGCCATCGGTCCTGCTCCTTATTTGTACCCATTGCCGCCCGGTCTTCATGGGTACCGGCTCAGGCTTTCCGCTCCTGCCCCGGATTTTGGAGGACTTGCAGGATCTGGCTTATCAAATCATGCTCATATCCTTTTTGCATTAAATAATCCTGTGTCTTGCGCAGTTTTGCAAACCGGTTCGATTCCGTTTTCAGGCTGGTCCATTTTTCATGAGCCAGCTTTTCCAGCGTTTCTGCATAGCTGCGTTCATCAATTTCCTTCAGTCCTTTTTTGATGCAATATTCGCTTACTCCTTTTTGCTTCAGTTCGTATTTAATTTTTACCCTTCCCCATTGTTTCATACGGAACTTGCCACCGGCAAACTGTTGCGCAAATCTTTCTTCGTTCAGGTAATTCTCTTCTATCAATTGCGAGAGGCATTCTTCTACCTGCTGTTTATACAAACCCAGGGCATACAGTTTTTCTTTTACTTCGCTATGGCAGCGTTCCTGGTAACCGCAATAATGTTTTGCTTTTTGCAGCGCCTGCTCCCTGGTCAGGTATTTTTTAAAATGCATGTCCAAATATAAACCAAGGGCCACAAAGACCCGGTTCGGGACAAAAAGCACGGAATAACCCTTGATCTTGCCGTTATTACAATAAAAGAATACAAAATGTTAAACAGGGCGCCGGAAAAGCAACGCTCAAAACATTTACCCTTCTCGTAACCTACTACAGGGGCAAATAAGGTATTTTTGCGCTCCTTAAAACAGCGGAGATATTTCATTGGCTTCAAAAGGCATTAATATAGTATTGGTAGGCAATCCAAACAGCGGCAAAAGCTCGCTGTTTAATTCATTGACCGGTCTGAACCAGAAAGTGGGCAATTTCCCGGGTGTAACGGTGGATAAGAAAACAGGCCGCTCGGAACTGGCACCTGGTGTACAGGTCAATATCATTGACCTCCCCGGCACCTATAGCCTGTATCCAAAACGCGGCGATGAATGGGTGACCTATAAAGTATTACTGCAACAGGATGCCGATGTGGCGCCGGGTATCATTTTATTGCTGGTAGATGCCAGTAACCTGAAGCGAAACCTCTTATTCTGTTCTCAGATAATCGACCTAAAATCTCCGGTGGTGGTGGCGCTTACCATGATGGACCTGGCCAAAAGAAAAGGCATTGAAATTGATGTGGAAGGACTGGAACGGGAACTGGGTGTTGCGGTGGTGCCCATCAACCCAAGAAAAAACAAGGGTATTGTACAACTGAAAAAAGTAATGTTGCAAACAGCGCAACAGTTATACCATGTACCCATCCGCGACTTTATCAGCAATAAGGATCTTGCGCCGGCCGCTATTGAAAACGTGAAGACCGTTTTCCCGGCCATCAGCGACTATACAGCCATCCATTACCTTATTAACCACGAGCATTTTTTGATGGACCCCTCACGGCAGTCCATTATTGAATCAATTGAACAAAAGAACAAGTTCAACCCCACCAAAACACAGGCGGAGGAGATCATGCAGCGATATGCCCGCATTAAGGTAATCATGAAACAACATGTTACAGAGCCGGACCCGCTGCAAAAAGCATTGTTTACAGAAAAACTGGATGCCATCCTGCTTCACCGGAAATGGGGCTATATTATTTTGCTGGCGGTACTGTTCTTTCTTTTCCAAAGCGTTTTCTGGCTGGCCACTTTTCCCATGGACGGTATACAATGGGTCTTTGCCACTCTGGGCGGCTGGCTCAACAATACACTTCCCCAGGGATGGCTGACCGATTTATTTATAAACGGGTTGGTTGCCGGTCTCAGCGGCATCCTGGTCTTTGTGCCCCAGATCATGATCCTGTTTGGGTTTATTACTATGCTGGAAGACACGGGATATATGGCCCGAATCAGCTTCCTAACAGACAAGCTCATGCGCAAAGTAGGCCTGAACGGAAAAAGTGTAATGCCTATGATCAGCGGTTTTGCCTGTGCTGTTCCGGCCATCATGAGCGCCCGGAATATAGAAAACAAAAAGGAAAGGCTGCTCACTATACTGATTACGCCGATGATGAGCTGCAGCGCCCGTTTACCGGTATTTACCATTCTTATTGCATTGGTAATACCCCGTACAACCCTGTTGGGTTTTATCGGGTTGCAGGGACTTGTCATGATGGGTCTTTATTTAATGGGTATTGTAATGGCCCTGCTGGTTTCGTACGTAGCCAAATGGTTTATTAAAAGCCAGGAAAAAAGCTTTTTTATACTGGAATTGCCTGTTTACCGCGCCCCCCGTTGGAAAAATGTGCTCATCACCATGATCAACAAAGCCAAAATTTTTGTGTTGGATGCGGGCCGAATAATTATGGTAATAAGTATGATACTATGGGCCCTGAGCAGCTATGGACCACCACAGAAAATGAAGTCCGTGGCGCAACAGTATGATGCGCTGATTCTGCAATACCCCAAACAGGCGTCCGAATTAACCACTAAGAAACAATCGGATTTACTGCAACATTCCTTTGCCGGCATCCTGGGCAGAACCATTGAACCGGTAATAAAACCGCTGGGCTACGATTGGAAAATTGGCATTGCCCTGATAACTTCTTTTGCCGCCCGGGAGGTTTTTGTGGGCACCATGGCAACCATATATAGCGTGGAAGGCGGTAAAGACGCAGACCAGCGTACGCTCACCCAAAAAATGCAAAATGCCCGCAAACCCGACGGCACCCTGGTGTACTCCCTCGCTTCGGGTGTTTCGCTGATGGTCTTTTATTTGCTTGCCATGCAATGTATGAGCACCCTGGCCGTGGTAAAAAGGGAAACCCGCAGTTGGAAATGGCCGCTGATACAGCTGTCTTACATGACCGGGCTTGCTTATGTCATGAGCTTTATTGCCTACCAATTGCTGAAATAAGTGTTTAATTTACGGCTCCCGGCAAGACTAAAAAGGTGCGCTCCTGCGTTATAATCCATATCCAAATCCTGTATCATGAAAAACTTCTGCCTGTTGCTGGTTACTGCACTGATTTTCCAGTCCGCCTCCGCACAATCCGTCCAATTTAATTATCCGGATGCCTTTTATTTTGTTAAGGAAATAAAAGTAGACGGCTTAACCGAACGGCCCTTCCACATTGAAATTACCGTAAAAGAAAACCCTGCAGACTCATTATCGAAAGCCCGGATCTATGCCGTACAGGTACGTAAGGGCAAAGAAGATATCATCGGCAAAACAATGGTATACGCCACGGCGTTGAATGGAGAATGGAAAACCTATAGCATCGATGGCATTACCGATAAACAGGCCACCCGTATCTGGTTCTACGTTGCCGTAAATGGCAATGGCGAATTCTATTTCGACAAACTCCGGTATTCTATTGCAGATATAAATGGCACATTAGAGGAAAAAGATCTTACCAACCAGTCTTTTGAAGATAAAAAATTGCTCAAGGGGTATTTTGTAAGCCCCAGTTCCTCAAAAAATTTACAGGTAAGGGCATCTTCCGTTGCCAACGATGGTAAACAATCCCTGCAGGTAATTGCAAGTGGCCAGAAACCAGCCGCTGTAAGAGGTATTGCAAAGAATTAATTCCTCTTACCGGGAACACACCCTGCAATACGCAGTCAGTCCGAGGGGCTGCCACTTATTGCCATAACCCGCATCCTAACAAAATTTTTATGTTCCCGGCCCTTTTTTTTCATGGGTTCATTGTTGTGTCACTCCCTTGTACCGCATAACGCCGGGCAACGGTCACGTATAGCCGGGATAGCACGCCCTGCTAAGCAATGACGAGTCATGCTTATTAGTCAACACAACTTTACTTTGATCAGTACCCAATTTCATTCGCAACAACCACTAAAGGGCCGGTAACTCTTGGCCGGTTGTTAGTTAGTCTTTATGGTAGCCTGTTGTTCAATTTTGCCAGGCTGTGCCAGGCTTAGCTATGGTGCAAACAAATTAAACTTCAGTGAATACAAAAGTCTTGGTGGAACGGATACCCTTCATGCAGCAGTAGCAGGCTCATGTTTTAGACCCGGTGGTTTACATGAAAGAGAAATAGACAGCCTGTAAAATTATTGTACCTGTAACCGCCCCATAATGGTTTTGTCAAATCATTTGTCTAAAACCCGGCTGCTTGCTGCTGAACAACAAATTGCACCAGGTTGTCCAGCAATTTTTTTACTGATAATGCCGTAGCGGGATCGGTTATTTCTCCCGCGGCATTTATTTTTGATCTAACATACTGTATCAACAACGCCCCTTCTTCCGGTATTTTTGCAGACAGGGCCGTGAATATCTGTAACCACGCCGCATGCGCTTTTTCTCCGCCGGTGGAAGCGGTCACCAGGGCAAGCGGTTTATTCACCAGTTCGCCCGAACCAACCGTCCAGTCGAACGCATTTTTTAAACTACCCGGCACGCCAAAAGCATATTCGGGACTGCACACCAAAACGGCATCGGCATCCTGTAAATGTTTTCTCCAGATCTTAACGGAAAGAGGTATCTCTGCTGCATCATCAAAATGCGGAAGACCTGCAAGCCCCGTGTAAATAAAAAACTCCGCATCCTGCGATACCTTTTTTTCCATGGCCTGTAACATGCGTGCATTGGACGAGTTAACCCGCAGGCTTCCGGAGATGGCCAGTATTTTAATTTTATTTTTAAGCATGGAATTTAATTTTAGCCAATCGTTCTATTGCGGCGTCTAGGGTGGCTTTCTGCTTGGCAAAACAAAATCGCACCACTTTATTATCGGTTCCCGCCTTATAAAAAGCGGAGACGGGTATGCTGGCAATACCATATTCTTTTGTAATCCTTATTGCAAAGTCTTTATCCGCTTCATCGCTGATTCTATTGTACTGGTAGCACTGAAAATAACTGCCATGACTGGGCAGGGCTGTAAAACCCGTTGATGCCTCCATCAGGTGCCGAAAATAATCGCGCTTTTGCTGCAGGATGCTGCCAATTGAGAGGTAAGCATCTTTGTTTTCCAGGAATGCAGCCATTGCTGCCTGCGTAGGAGTATGACAGCTAAAGCAATTGAACTGGTGAACCTTTCTGAATTCCCGCATCAATGGTGCGGCGGCAATACAGTAACCCAGTTTCCAGCCCGTGCAATGGTATACCTTGCCAAAAGAAAAACAAATAAAGCTGCGTTCCAGCAGATCCGGGTAACGCAAAAACGACTGGTGCGGGATGCCGTCAAAAATAAGATGCTCGTATACTTCGTCGCTTACCAGAATGATATCGGAGTCTTTCACCAGCAACCGAAGCTGTACGATATCGGCCTCACCCAATACCGCACCGGTTGGATTGTGCGGCGAGTTAAGGATGATTACCCGGGTTTTTGCAGTCATCTTTTTTTTCACCTGTTCCCAGTCAATTTTATATTCCGGGAATTGCAGGTTTATCAATACCGGAACTGCGCCGTTTATTTCAATATTGGGAATATAGCTGTCGTAGGCAGGTTCAAAAACAATCACTTCATCACCCGGTTGTAAAATGGTGGTGAGTGCCGTATAAATGGCGTAGGTGCCGCCCGGGGTGATGGTTATTTCCGTATCGGCACTGATAGTGGTTTTATAGAGCGATTGTACTTTTTTCGCCAGCGCTTCGCGCAGCGGTGTATAGCCCGCCATGGGCGAATATTGATTAAGGCCTTTTTTCATGGCCTCGTTTACCAGGCCGGTTAGTTCCTGGCTCATATCAAAATCAGGGAAGCCCTGGCCCAGGTTTATGGCATTGTATTCGGTAGCCAGTGCACTCATCACTGTAAAGATGCTGGTGCCCACACCTGGCAGTTTACTATTAAGATAGGGTTTGCTCAATTGAAAAGATTGTTAAGATAATATGCAAATTAACTCCCGGGCGGCAAATAACAGGGAAGAATAATGTACTATACCAGCCGCTCAGCTGAATTGTTCACGCAGTTTCCGGGGCAGCTGTTCAATTACCCGTTCATAAGAATGGTCAATCCATTGTTTCAATTGTTTTACAGATACGGAGCCGTCCACCACAATGGTATTCCAGTGTTTTTTATTCATGTGGAAACCAGGCAGCACGCAGGGATATGCTGCTCTTAGTTCCTCCGCAAGATCAGGATCGCATTTTACATTAAACCGCATCCCTTCCTCATTGCTTAAGGAAGTCAGTAAAAACACTTTGCCGGCCACTTTATAAACAAGCGTATCGGGGCCAAAGGGAAGGGTTTCTTCCACACCCGGTTTTGACACGCAATATTCCTGTAATTGCTCAATATCCATGTTGCTGTCTAAATATCTTTTATTTTCTTTAAACGATAATGGCGGTGGCTTCTATTTCAATTAAATATCCGGGTTCTATTAATCCTTTTACTTCCAGCATGGAGGTACAGGGCATAATGGCCGAAAAAAATTCACCATGTGCCCGGCCATATTCTTCCCACCGGCCGATATCCGTTACAAACATACGTGTACGCACAACATCTTTCAGGGAGGCCTCCGCCTGCTCTAATACTTTCTCTATTTTCTGAATGATAAAACGGGTCTGCGCATAGGCATCGCCGGGGCCTACCAACTGGTTCTTGTCGTCTACCGCCACGGTGCCCGTTATCTCTATCGTGTTTCCTACTTTAACAGCACGGCTATATCCTATAATGGATTCCCATTTGGCGCCGGATGAATAATTGGTTCTTTGCATGACGAGCAATTTGAAGACGGGTAAAATCCAGTAATACCCGTTGGGTGATAAAAAGCACTAGATTTTTATTTCAATATTTTCATTCTTTATTAATTCTCCTCCCTGCATGCGTAAATAAATCTGCGCTACTGTTACAACATCCTTCTGACAGTAAGTGACAATGCGGGCAAGATCTCCTTCTTTCCAGTATGTTTCGCCTACCTGGCTGCCATCGATATCGTCTTTTGGGGTTGGCACGCCCAGGGTATGCGCAAGCAGGTTCAGGCTGGTATAGTTCTTAAAATCGCCAAATTTCCAGCGTTCCATGGTATCCAGGTGATTTACTTCCCAGGGTTTTTTACCCGCTGTATGCAACAAAGCGGGAATGGTGATATTGTGTACCAGCATGCGGCGGCAGAGATAAGGAAAATCAAATTCCCTGCCGTTATGGGCGCATAAATATTTGGAACCGCCGGTTTCCCATTTGTTCACCATGTCTGTAAAATCAAGCAAGAGTTGTTTTTCACTGTGACCCCAAAAAGACTTCAGCGATATTTTTTTGTCTGTTGCCTGTTCGTGTACAATTCCGCAACTGATACAGATTATTTTTCCAAACTCCGCATAAATTGCCGCGCGGCCATAAATGCTTTCAGGTGTTTCTGTTTCCTTATTGCGCAGGAGCAGGGATGCCTTTCTTTCCCATAACTGTTTCCATTCATCGGGCAGGTCTTCAAAGGCAGGTTGCTGTGACACGGTTTCAATATCCAGAAATAAAATATTACTAAGCGGCAATTGTATCATAATACTGGTATTCTATGCCGAATGTAAGAAAGAATGCGGTAAAGTGGAGAGGCGGGCAACGGCAAAAACAGGGCCGGAACAACAAGATTTCATAACCTTATCTGTCATCCGCTGGCTGATGCCGGGTATTCTCTATGCGCCTTCAATTAAACCAATATCGTTGCCAAAAGGATCCCGGGCAATGGCTACAAAGATGTTTTCACCCACATTAGTTTTGGGCTGAAGAATGGTGGCGCCGTTTTCAGCCAGTGTTTGAAGTGCTTCTTCCAGCTGATCCACCGCCCAGTATGCCACAGCCTGGTTTCCCGGGGAAATGTTGCGCATATCGGGATCCAGGCCCAGCTCGCAACCATTAATATCAAACCCAACATAAAAAGGCTGGTCAAAATAAGGCTGTATACCGGTTATCTTCTGATACCAGGCCCTGGCGGCATCCAGATCGTTTACTTTATAAATAACCGTGCGCAGCTTCTTAAACATGTTCGGCGTTTTACGGCGTGTATTTTTTGTCGGAACAATTACAATCCTACAGGTATTTGTCGCCTTTATTCCGTTTTACCTCTGCCACATAATCTTTTATCTGCTGTTCCTTATCTTTTTTACAAATCAGCAAGACATCATCAGTATCTACTACAATAAAGTCTTCGAGACCCTGTAGTAAAACCAGTTTATTCTTGGGTACATGCACCATGCATTTCACGGCATCAATAACCATTACATTATCGCCACCCACCGCGTTGTGAAAATAATCTTTTTCTATATTTTCATAGGCGCTGTTCCAGGTACCCAAATCGCTCCAGCCAAAAGAAGCCGGTATTAAATATACGTTGGATGCTTTTTCCATGATACCCACATCTATGGAAATATTGGTGCACTGCGGGTAGATCTGCCGAAGGGCCTCCGCCTCGTCCGGTGTATTAAATTTATCTTTCTCGGCCATAAACACCTCGTGCATTTCGGGAAGGTATTTTTCAAAGGCGGTAAGAATATTTTTTACCTGCCATACAAAGATCCCGGCATTCCATAAAAACTCACCACTGGCCAGGAAGGTCCGGGCCAGGTCAAGATTGGGTTTCTCCGTAAAGGTTTTTACTTTATATACATCTTTGCTCACCGCCATTGGTTCAAACTGTATATAACCATAGCCTGTATTGGGATAGGTTGGTTTGATGCCAAGGGTTATAAAGGCGTTTAGGTGGTTAACAAACTGCAGGGCCTCGTTGCAAACACGCTGAAATTCCTCGTTGTCCTCTATTGCATGATCAGCGGGGGCCACTATCAGGGAGGCTTCAGGGTCCATCAGGTGCAGCTTAACAGAAATATAGGCAATACAGGGCGCGGTGTTTTTGCGGGAAGGCTCGCCAAGAATATTTTCTTTTTTTATGCGGGGCAACTGTTTTTCTACGATAGAAATATATTCCTGTGAGGTAACAATATAGATATTCTCCTCGGGTATAAAAGCAGCAAACCGGTCGTAAGTAGCTTGTATCAATGTCTTACCGGTGTGCAAAATATCCAGGAACTGCTTGGGAAAACCGGCGCGGCTCATGGGCCAGAAACGACTGCCGATGCCTCCCGCCATAATAGCCACATAATGATGTTTATTCATAAGGAAAGTGCAAGCTTAAATTGTTTGTGTAAAATTCAAAGCGCAAAAGTATCGAATGCGGCAGGCAAACTCAAATTAAATTAGGGCTCATTTCTGATCAGGTTGTCCAAGATAAAGGACATCTGGGGATCTTGGTTTTCAATGATATCGTTCAGGGTATTGCCAATGGGGTAATCAGGTTCTATCCCGTATTTATTTATTTGCGGGTGCTTCAGGTAATGTTGCACTTTTACCGCTGAAAATTCAAGCAATAAACCGGTATTAGGCAATTTATACAGAAGGCGGGTAAAACCATTATGCCCCTGGTAACCGCCGCCTGTTCGTTCGCCCACAATGACGCCCCGTTTGCTGTCTTTTATCATGGCCACAAAATTGGAAGCTGCAGACAATACATTGTTATTGGTAATGACAAACAGGTTGCCATTAAAAGCCATGGGGTGCGGCCTGCGCAGGTTATTCTCCTCTTCATTCATGGCGTTATTGCCGTTGGGCAGACGGCAGAATTCAGTTTTTATCATGGAGTCAAGCGAAGGCCGTTCATTCACGGCAAACTCCGGGTCAAGAAACCGGGTGTAGGGCGTTTTGTAAAAACATGTTGTCGCGGAATCCACTTCCTTAAACGGGTTTTTACTTAAGAAACGGTATAGCAGAAAAACGTTTTCATATTCGCCCCCGATATTGTTACGGCAGTCTATAATCAGGTTGTTGATCTCATCTTCATTCTTTAATAAGGTAAAAGTATTGATAAGAAAATTTTTATACGCCGCAAAAGTGGCCGATGTTCCATAGGAAAAAGAGCGAAGCGTTAATATGGCGGTCTGGATGGAATCGATGACTTCAAAATCGTATCCAACTTCCGATGAATAATTATAATAGGTGTTATCGTTACCGGTGCGCAGGTGTTTGTCAAGCGTAATGGCAGCTATTTCCGTCGTTTCTTTTTTACCCGAACCAGGCGCGGCATATTCCACCAAAAATTTAATACAGGGGCCGTAAGCCAAAAAATAATCATAGGCAAATTCGGCTGCGCCCTGCGACAGGTTATAATTTTTATTTCTCCCGTCCGGTACATTATAATCAATAATTCTTTTCATGATCTGTTCAGCAGAATTTCCATTGATGCTGATGATATGTGAACCAAGCGGGATCTTCCAGCTGTCGGAATTGATATAAAGACCTCCGTCTACATAAATAACCGGCACCGGGAAAAAATTACTGCGGCGTAGTATCGTGTCGTAATAAGGCTGGGGAAGATAAAGATTGGTATGGCTGCAGCCTATTTTATCAATAATAAACGAAAGTTTTTCGTGGAAGGCCCGCATGCCGATGGATTCCGACAGGGTTTGATAAACACTGTCGAAACACGCATCCATTTCTTTTTTGGAAGCGTAGGTGTACAGCCCGGGATGTGCTTTTTCAAGCACGGACCTAAACACCCTAAAATCCTGTTGTATTTTTGTAACGTTGAATTTTTCTGAAACAATATCCGCCTGGTACGGGTAGAAATAGCATCCCGCAACAAGAATCAGGGTAAATATGATAACATAAATACGTTTCATAAACAAATTTCCGACAGACAGCTTCTCCGGCCAAAACGTTTCCGCGAGGTTGCCGTTGTTGGGTAAACAGGGCATGCCCCGTTTATCTAACGGAACGAAGACAATTATATTTTCCGGTTATCCGTGTACCGGCATCCCTCAAAAAAACAGTGTTTGGCTATATAAAATGAAGCTAGGTCAGAGAAGACCTTCGCGTACCAGATCATGCAAATGCAATACACCCAAATATTGCTTTTGGTTGGCTACTACCAGTTGGGTTATATCAAATTTACGTAAAACATCCAATGCTTCCACCGCAAGGGTTTCCGGCGGGATGGTTTTGGGGTTTGTCGTCATAATATCACGGGCCCTGATGCCTTCCAGCGAGTTATTTTTCTCCAGCATCCTTCTCAGATCGCCGTCTGTGATGATACCCAGCAGCTCTTTTTTATCGTTTACCACGGCCGTCATACCCAGGCGGCTGCCAGAAATGGAAAAAATAGTCTCGCGCAGCGGTGTATCCGGCAGAACGGCTGGTTGCTGGTTTTGGGTATACAGGTCTGTAACCCGCAGGTAGAGCTTTTTGCCCAATAATCCGCCAGGATGAAAACGTGCAAAATCCTGGCTTGTGAAGCCCTTGTGTTCCATGAGACAGACGGCCAGGGCATCGCCCATTACCAATTGCGCGGTGGTACTGCTGGTGGGGGCCAGGTTATTAGGACAGGCTTCTTCCGAAACCGTGGTATTGATGGTAATATCGGCCTGTTGAGCCAGGTAAGAATCCATATTGCCTGCAAGGGCTATCAGGGTATTGCCAAACCCTTTGATCAGCGGTACCAAAGCTTTTATTTCGGGGCTATTGCCACTTTTGCTAAGCACCACTACAATATCCTCTTTCTGGATCATTCCGAGATCGCCGTGGATAGCGTCCGCGGCATGCATATAGATGGCCGGTGTGCCCGTGGAATTAAACGTGGCCACCATTTTTTGAGCTATAATGGCGCTTTTGCCGATGCCGCTGATAACCAGCCGGCCGCCAGTCTTGCAGATACAGTCAACCGCCTTTACAAATTCATCATTAAGACCCATCTGCAGCCCGGCAACAGCGGCTGCTTCCAGGCCGATTGTCTTTTTTGCCGTTTCTAATATAGCTTTTGCATTCATTTTCAACGGGCAAAGTTAGTTGTTTAACTGTTTCGGGGTATAATACCCTGGTTTTATGATCGTACCCGCCAGTAATATCAACAAGTGGTGCACCAGAATCTTAACGGGATAGGCGGTAAAAATGGCCTTTGTATACCGGTAAGGATTTGGCCTGCAGCCTTCCCGGAATGTTAACAGTTTAACAAAAAATCCGGTTTTTCCCCGTTGATTTTTGTTACCTTCGCCACCCTAAAAATATTCCGGAATCCGCATCCCGCCTGTTTATCAGCGCAAGAAACATAGGGGTAAATTTTATATTAACGGTTCGGTTTTTTTAAGTACCTTAATTAGTATTGTTTTTAACCCTGTGTGAAAGAAAATCAATGAGCATGGCTACCAGTTCTTCCAAAACAACATCTGCCGCAAAGGTCCCGGGAAAAGTTCCGGCTGCAAAAAAAACAAAGACCTCCGCCGCCAAAAAAAGCAACCGAAAAATCGATTTATTACAACCCCTTCAAGAATACTTTGGTCTCAACTCCTTCCGGGGCGAGCAGGAAGAAATTATACAATCCCTGCTTTCGGGCACGGATACGTTTGTGATAATGCCCACCGGAGGCGGAAAAAGCCTGTGTTACCAGTTGCCGGCCATGATTAGCGAAGGTGTTGCGATCATCGTATCACCCCTCATTGCCTTAATGAAGAACCAGGTAGACCTGGTGCGCAGCTATAGCAGCAGGGATGAGGTGGCGCATTTCCTGAATTCCACCCTGAATAAAAAAGAGGTAAAAGAAGTACACGATGATTTGAAATCCGGTAAGACAAAAATGCTGTACGTGGCGCCGGAAACGCTTACACGGGAAGACAACCGGGCATTTTTCAGCGATCTCACCATTTCGTTTTTTGCGGTGGATGAAGCCCATTGTATTTCTGAGTGGGGGCACGATTTCAGACCGGAATACCGCCGCCTGCGCGAAATGATGGACCAGATAAACCCTGATATAGCCGTAATTGCCCTTACGGCAACCGCTACCCCAAAAGTTCAGAGCGATATTGTAAAAAACCTGTCGCTCCGCAAACCCAGGATATTTATTTCATCCTTTAACCGTGCCAATCTCTATTACGAGGTATTGCCCAAGATAAAAAAAGAAGACACCCTCAAAAGCATTGTCCGCTTTATTGTACAGAACAAGGGAAAAAGCGGCATCATCTATACACTAAACCGCAGAACCACGGAAGAACTGGCCGAACTGCTGGTGCAAAACGGCATAAAGGCGGTGGCCTATCATGCGGGGCTCGATAGCAAACTGCGCGCCCACCGGCAGGATCTTTTTTTAAAGGAAGATACACAAGTGATAGTGGCCACCATTGCCTTTGGCATGGGCATCGACAAACCCGATATCCGGTTTGTCATCCATTTCAATATACCCAAATCAATAGAAAATTATTACCAGGAAACCGGCCGCGCCGGCCGAGACGGGCTGGAAGGCAAGTGCATCCTGTATTACTCGCATAAAGACGTGAGCAAACTGGAACACCTGATGCGCGACAAGCCCCTTACCGAACGGGAAGTGGGCGCCCAGCTTATCAATGAAACCGTGGCCTACGCGGAAAGCGGGGTTTGTCGCCGCAAAACGCTGATGAGCTATTTCGGCGAAACCTATGGACAGGAAAACTGTAACAGTTGCGACAATTGCCTGCATCCCAAAGAAAGGGTAGAGGCAAAAGACGATGCAGTGAAGGTATTAAAAGTTGTGAGGGCGCTGGATGAACGTTTTGCCACCGATTACACCGTGAACATCATTGCCGGAAGGCTGACCCCGCAAATACAAATGTACCGGCACGATGCGCTGGCCGAATTCGCTATCGGGAACAACCAGCCGCATCATCACTGGAACTCGCTGGTGCGCCAGATGCTGCTGGAAAATCTGCTCAGCAAGGATATTGTGGAATATGGTGTGTTAAAAATCACCAAACAAGGTGAAGCCTTTGCCAAAAAACCCAAAAGTTTCCCGATTGTAATGAACAACCTGTTTGCGGAGGCTAATGCGGATGATGAAGAGGCGGAAAGCAATACCGAAACCGCAGCCGTCGACGATAAATTGTTCCAGCAGTTGAAAGAGCTTCGCCAGAGAGAGGCAAAGAAAAAAGGCTTGCCGCCATTTGTCATTTTCCTGGAGAATTCGCTGCAGGACATGGCCACCTTGTACCCGACCACCATCAAAGAATTGGAAAAATGTCAGGGGGTAAGCAAGGGCAAAGCCCTGCGCTATGGCAAACCCTTTGTGGAGATGGTAACACAGTACGTAGAGGAAAACGAGGTGCAGAAACCCGATGATTTTGTAATGAAAAGCGTGGCCAACAGGAGCATGAGCAAGGTTTTTATCATACAGCAGGTAGACAAAAAAATGCCGCTGGAAGTAATTGCCAAAAACAAGGATTGGCGGATGGATGCGCTGATGGAAGAAATGGAAACCATTGCTGCCAGCGGTACCAAGCTGAACCTGGATTATGCCATTGATGATATGCTGGATGAATACGAGCAGGAGGAGATCATTGACTATTTCAAGGGTTGCGAAACATCTTCTTTGCAGGTGGCGCAGCAGGAGCTGAATGAAGGCAATTATAGCTGGGAACAGTTAAAAATTATGCGGATCAAATTTTTGAGTGAGTACGGGATGTAGGGCCGAAACAGAAATTTGCAAAAAATCACCCATATTGGTGAAATTTAGGTTTCAAAATACTATTTTTGCCACCCGCCGGTAAAAAGGCGGATGGAGGGTGCGGTAGCTCAGTTGGTAGAGCAAAGGACTGAAAATCCTTGTGTCGGCGGTT
>JBDTVE010000063.1:0-7809 GCA_040007355.1 Bacteroidota bacterium
CTGCACAGGTTTGAACAGTTGACCCGCTGGCACGTTTTTTAGATATACAATATTTAAAAAATGATGGAAATTACCACGCCGAAAGAAAATTCCAGCCTCATCAGACAAGCCCTGGACCATCTGGAGGAAAACCCTGTTTTGCTTAACGGGAAACTGATTAAGCCCAGCCAGTGCTATCGGTTTTCAACAGACCCGCCCCGTATTCTTTACAATACCAATTGCCCTGAAGACCTGATGGGTAAAATTGAAGCGATCCTGTTACAATACAGATACGGCAATGAAGATCGTACATAAAAATAAAATGGCCCAGGTAGCGGACGAGGAAGTCAATAACTGGAAAGTTTCCGGCAGACAACTGGAACAACAGGGTGAGGATAAAAAGGCCATCGGTTTATACGAAGCGGCCCTGAAAAAATATCCGGTAGATGTCTATCTCTATAACCGGTTGATGATCCTATACCGGAAACAAAAATTTTATAAAAAAGAACTGGCGCTTATTACCCTGGGCATAAAAAAATTCTCCGCCCTGCTTCATCCTAACAGGCATCACGGCGCCATTAAAATAGCCAGCCTCAGTAAATCCATTCTTCAGGCTGTAGGGCTGTCCGACAAAAAAGGACTCGCTCTTTATCAACCACAGCCCATTGCCCGTTGGGAAAAACGAAAGAAAACGGCCAGCCGGAAACTGGCTGCGGCCCAAAGTTAATGTTCGCTGCTCTCGAAGCAACTGGACGGTGACATTTCCTGAGAAAAAGAAGCTGTTTTCTTTACGGAGCTATATCAAATTTCAACACCGCTTTTCCCGCAAGGCTCAGCATCTTTTTCAGAATCGCAGAAGCGCCATTTTAGCACCTATATTTTATGGAAGAGAGACTGAATTTGACAAGCTTTGATCATTAGTCCTGCTTATTCAGGAGGTTGCTAAAACCAACTCATATCTTAGTTTTCGACGATAACAAGGAAAACCTTTCCACCTATCGCAAACCATCCGGCATTTTGCGGGGCACCGCCACCATAAGTTTGCCGGTAGCAGTCACGTAAAGGTCAGGCGCGCGAGATTTTTTCTTTTTAAAAATAATACAAGATATTGATTGTCAACAAATTAATAAAATAACTTTTTAAAAGCTTAACATTATTACTACCCTGTTTGCACTAATTTTAAAGCATTGTTTTACCATTAAAGAATTTATATATGTCAGATTCAGAACAAAAAATAGCGGTTGTAAAAAAACTTACAAAAAAACAGGCCCGGAAAGAAGTGTTTCTGAAATTGTCTGGCGCGTTGGCGGAATACAAAAACAAGCTCGACAAAAAGAAGTTTGACAATAACCTAAAAAAAGCGAGTAAACTTTTTGCTGTTGATATTGCCAAAGCTTCCAGAAAAGCGGGCAAAGCGGTTACCGCAAAAAAGAAGGCCATCACTAAAAAATAAGAGGCCCGCATCTCTAATATTGAAAAGCTGTTGTAATGCACAACAGTTTTTTTTGTCGGTTATATTTATCGTGTGATCGATTTTGTTTCGTTTACAACCATTCTATAAACCATTCAAGGGTCATTTTCTGGTGAGCCGGCGTAAACCAGTGCGGCTGATTGGGAGCCACGTCTATTTTTAATTTTTTTGCAGCGTGGGCATTATGATAAGCTTTTACTGCTTCAACAAAAACAAATTGTGCACCGGGTAATGGACAATTTTGATCATTTTGAGTACTGAGCAGGAGCAGGGCCCGCGGTGCAAAAAGCCTGATCATAGAAGGACAATCAAATTCACCCGTGATCCCCGGCAGCAGTTTATCCCAGAACAGTCTCACATTATTTTTATTTACGCCGGTATCGCCCAGGTCTTTTGCAGCCTGTACATGCGCCGCCCAAATGGTTCTCGCCCGGCCTTGCCAGCGATCGGCTTCCAACGACCAATGGAAACTCTGCGCGGCAATTACGGGTACTGCAACTTTGATGCGGGTGTCAACTGAGGCCGCCATCCAGGTTTCAATGCCACCCATGGAAATGCCCATCATACCCAGGCGACTGGAATCTACATCCGGCCGGGTTACCAGGTAATCCACCAGTTTCCAGAGATCATAAACGGTATCATAAAAGAACGGATGTTCCTGCTGCTTGCTGTTTTTATTTTCCCAGGCTCTTGTAATGGCTTCAACATAACTATTATGTCCAGCCGCTGTCCTTATCCTTTCTCCGTGGTACCTGGCGTCAATGGCCACTGACATAAAACCCGCTTTTGAAAAACGGTGCAGCAGGTCCTGGATGTCTGCATTGTCCTTACTGCCGCCGGTACCATGCAGGCAGATTACAACGGGCAGTTTCTTACCGTTGCCCGCAACCGGTTTGTAAATTACGACCGGTACCCGTTCGGTTGCTTCTGAATAAAAATAGCCTCGTTCAACCAACATGGAGTCAGTAGTAACCGTGGTGAAATGAGGCCTGGGTGCTGAGCTGGTACGGGCCAGCAGGACCTTAAAATCAGTTCTTACCTTTTCAGGGGAAACCGGCTGCGCATACAAACCGGCTGACACCATGAATAACAGGGTGGCCAGTACAACAGTCAGGAGTGAACTTTTCAGTTTATAGCAACAAAAGGATATCATGCGGTTTTGTTTTGGTGGGAAGCATTGTGAATTTAGTACAATTACACAGACAGGCAAAACCCATTAGGTTAGCCGCAATTAGGGGCTGGTTAGAAATTTTAAAAAAATGCGCTGGCCAGGCAACATGACGGTTGTGGGGGCGGGAGGGGTTTCCCAGCAGTACTGGTTTTTCCTCATATTGTGGAATGGCTTTGGAAAAACAGCTGTTTTATTTATGGTACTTATTTTGAAATGATTAGTTAAAAGCTCCTTATGCGTATGCCCGATCTTTCTTTCCTGCAACACCAGATTACAGATATAGGCACCGCCTTGTTTTTTTGTGAGGACAAAGACGTCTTGCCCTATCCTGCTTATATTATTACGGCCTTGAAAACAGATGAGCAGGGATGCATCTGGTTTTTTATCAGCCGGAACTGGAACGAAGTCGTGTCCTATGATACGCCCGTTGCAGCTAGTCTTGAATTTTATCGCAAGGGGCATCCTTTTTCGGTGAAAGTTGCCGGTCAGGCATCACTGGTAGGTAATAAAGCCATCATGCAGCATTTTATGCAAGACGTATTGGGCAAAAGTATCTGTGTAGAAGAGGATGCCATTGCAGGCGTCTTATTGGTTAAGGTGAAGATTGAAAACGCCACCTATAAGACTTTTATTACCCGTAATCAAACCAAATCACCCATACATTACTTGTCGGCTATTATAAAAAATCTATGGCTGCCCGGAAGCCAGTGGCAGCCCGCTATCTGACGCGATTTTAAATTTATGCCTGGTCAATAGGCTAGGGAAGCCAATATTTTTACAGGAATTATGGATGGATGGTGAAGACACCGGTAATGACTGGGCCATTGAGTAAGGAACAATTGGACGATTACGCATTGACAATGGCAAGTCAACGGGTGGGGTGCCTGTTCGTCGGTTCACCGCTGGCTGCAAACTGTGCGGGATCGATGAGATACCGGTCATAAGCTGTACAACAATATTCAAATGTTGAACGGAGCGTCGCAAGAATGTTGAATGGTGGTTTACTGCCCGGCCGAAAATAATTGTAATAAGTTGTTACTTCGCTTCGGCAAGGTCAGTGCAGACACCGGCCATGTACTCATTCCTTTCACCGCTTTAGGTGTTGTTTGATCGCTTTCTCTTTACCTTTTTTAATCTGGTCCATATGGTTTGCCTCATCAATGGAATGTGATTGCTGCAGGTTTTCGTCTTTCTGAGTGATACTGCTTAACTGCGCATAATATTTCTGGATTATTTTCATTTCATCTTCCGGAATGTTTTCAATGTCTACCAGGCGGTTACTGGCAAACTCATGAGCAGCTACCAGCTCATTTAATTTAAGTTGGATGGCAAGTGAGTCCTTGTTCTGTGCTTTTTGAATGAGGAATACCATCAGGAATGTGATGATAGTGGTACCGGTATTGATAACCAGTTGCCAGGTTTCGGAATAATGGAAAATGGGTCCGGTGGCGGCCCAGACAACCACTAACATAGCAGCAGTGAGAAATGCGCCCGTAGAGCCGGTAACCTTGGTAACTTTTAATGCAAATTTTTCGGAAAGGCTCAATTTCTTTTCAACCTTTTTCTTTTTCATAAATATATTTTTAGCATGTAAATTGGTATTGCGGGTTTGCGCAATACTGCCTGCAATCGGTAACAAAGGCATCCAACTGATAGATGTCTTGCCTGAACAGGCGCCCGTTCATGGGGTGCTGCTATGCTAATTCCTTTTATTTCTTTCCGCGGGTGACCAGGTAGATTATAAGGACGATTACACCCACCACGGCCAGCACGCCCACCCAAACGCCGGCCTTAAAAATATCACCGATGGCCTGGCAACTGCTCAGAAAAAGACTGGCAAATAATAATACGGCTGTTGTACTGCTGGTAAGATTAATTTTCATAATTTGTTTTTTACGGTCAAAAAAGGGATTTTATATAACTGGTTGCTGTATCGTTCCAACAACCCGTTTATAAATCAAGCATAATATCATGCCATATAAATGGGTTATTGTTTCATTAATAAAAAATCACTCAATTAAATTACTGCATGCAGGCGGCAAACGATAGATATTTGCGTTGGCCAGTGCGGTGTGTTGCTGTAGATTCACCTTATTTTTTATTTTTTCAAAACCATTTGTCTTATATACTGTCATAGAATTGTAGAATGATTTCCACAGCGCACCAACAAATCCCCGGCACCTTATCTGCAACTAACCTTTTGCGATATAGATCTTGCAATTTCAAAGCGACAAAAATTCAATGATGGTGAAATTCTCTGAAGTGGGGGACTGGGTGTGGGGTTTTTAGAAAAACCGGAGTGAGAAAAATGACTAGAAAGGGATTAACAAAATAACAGGGTATACCGGCATTGCCGGGTATACCCTGTTTTGGTTTGTGTTTAAATTTCTGTGCTAACCCAGGCCTTTGCCTCCTCCAATTGGTTTAATGCGAAACCCTTGCTTTCGCCGGGTATAATCGGGCTGATGATATCGGTAAGATGGGTAACGCCTTTCTGGTCGCTCACAATCGCCATCTTTTTCCATTTCAGCAGGTGTTTTATTCCTACCAGCGCGTCATCCATCCAGGCGCCCGCTGTAAAATTACCCACCGCCGTGTCTAATACGATGATAAGATGGATATGACCGTGTTTTTTTACAATCCGTTCAAGCTCCGGCACAACGAGTTTTTCATAGTCTTCCCTGGTTACTTTTCCGCTTGCCCTGAACCCGGCAACATAATCGGGAACACCTTCCAGTTTTTCTATCATATAAGCTGTTTTTGAGTTAAAGAACAATTTCTCTGTATGCCATAAGAAAACTGTGCCAATACAGGATTTCATTGACGCGGCTTCAACAACAATGGAATGCTTCTTTCAATGTTCTGCGAAAGTTTGCAATATAAAACCGGCTATAATTTGAACAGCTGAAAGAATGCCAGGCCACCCTGCACCATTGCTTGTAGCAAATAAAAGGCAAATCAGTCATTTCAAAACTTGCCATGACGAAAGGAATCCGCGGCAATCCGTGTTGCCAAACTGGCCAGGAATATCGGGGCTTCGTTTATCGGTAGTATTAATGAATCACAGGAGTCAATTAATTTCTGCGCTCAACGCAACATGTTACCTGCGTCTTTATATTCAACCATCCGTTATAATGGATGTATAAAAAATAATAATGGGCCGGGCAGCAGGCCGTGATTCAGCATTATTGCGTCGCACACTGGTACTTTTAGTTCTTTGTGCATCGGGCAACCCAACCTGCTTTTCCACAAGGCTGGTATCTCTGGTATTTAATCATTATTTTGTCCGGACTAAATGCTATGATATGAAATTCCCTGAAGTCAACGTTTTTTTTAAATACATGTATGATAATTTCATCGCCAATTTCATCGGCTTTGTTATTGGCATGGCTACCTCCCGGCTGGTATCGCATTTTTTTGTTACCAGGAGTATCAAAAACCTTTGGGGACTGGCCGCCAGGAAAACGGTGATCGATAAAAAAACCTTTAGTAACCTGGAATTGATGATATCAGTGATCATTGGTTTTATTGTTTTTGAAGTATTGTCTAAATGGATAAAAAAGAAGATGGAACAAGCCTATCCTGTCTGGAAAACAAAATTACTGGGCTGGGTAGTAAGAAAATAGCGCATCGTGTTCTGTTCCAATATAGCGGGCAGGCTATTTAATAAAGGCTGAAAAATTTACTTTAACCGTATTGCCCTGGAGACCAAGGGGGCTAACCATAACACCGCCGAGGAAACTGGTATCAGACAAAAAAGACAAAGAGCCCGCCAGGCGGTATTTATTTACCGATTGCAGATGATCTTTTACATTCATATAGGTAAGTCTTTTTTGATTAGTGCCGTCCGCATTCATTATCCACCAGTCGCTGCCCTGGATTTGTTGCGGAAATATATCACAGTCCCTGCCCGTCATAAAAATAATATGTTTGCCATTGGGTGTATAGGTGGGTGATTGTGCATAGCTAACGGTGGTAAGCTGAGTAGTAGCGCCCGACGCCAGGTTCAATTTATAGACCGGTGTGTTAAAAATATTTTTTGTTTCAAAAGTGCTGTAGAGCAGCATATTTGTTTTATCGGGCGCAATGGATTCAACTTCGCCGCTGGCAGCCAGGTTGCCAGGCTCATAAGAATGGATACTGGAAAAGGCCGGCACCGGTAAATAGTCAACCGTTGCCGTGCGGAACACATAGCCGCCGGCAAACAAATTCAAATCAAAGGGATTGGGTGCCTGCGTTCGTTCAGACCAGGTAAAAAGGGTACCGTCTGTTGAAATGGCGGCATGTGCAATGCCGTGTGAATAATCGTTGGGTAGATCCGTAAGTTGCCAGGCCTGCGAACCATCTTTTTTGATGGCCCATATATCCGTGTAGCCCCCGTAGCCCGGGATGGCATCGTCTGGAATGCGTGTATGACCCGTCTCTAGCGCATAATTGTTCTTTTCAACATAACAAAAAAGATACTGGCCATCTGCGCTCCATTCTTCGGGCCATTGATGCCGGTTTGTTTGCCAAGCGGAATACAAAAGGGGCCGGCTATTGCTACCATCCGCATTACACAGGAAGATTTTGAAAATACCGTTTGCATCGGCTTTGCCATACGCAATGTTGTTGCTGGACGCGTTGTAGATGGCACCCATTACACTGTCTTTCCAGGCTGTAATAATGGCCGCAGCTGCTGATGCATCAACCGGTGTTTTGGTGCAGGAAACAAACACGGTGCTGACGGCCAGGATTGCCAGATAGATTGTCTTTTTCTTCATATTAACTACCGGTTGGAAATACCTGCCTGCTTGAAACGCATTGCCGGCCTGTTTATTTTGTGAAGACCGCCTACCGAAAATGCTGCCATCAATTGATTTTCAAAGAAACCAAGTGTTGTACGTGGGCACAGGAACAGTGTTTGCACAGGTAACCCGGAACGCAGTTGTTAGGGGCGTTTTACGTTTTGTCCATTCCTGGTCCCGATCCAAAAACATATATTGTCTGATAGTATTGGGTTTATTTTTAACTACGTTTGTGAGCATCGATTACCGAAGCCTAGTCATTTACATCAATGTCCTGCTGCAGGATGCCCAATGTGTCATTTCCCGCAAAAAAGAAATAATGGCTTGCGCAAGGCTGCAGATATGGCTTGCGCTATCGCCTTCCGACGAAATCCAGTGGCCCTGTACGTTCAGTCAAACGC
>JBDTVE010000064.1:0-3451 GCA_040007355.1 Bacteroidota bacterium
GAGTTCGTGGATGGAGCCTATGTTTTTCGTTGGGTTGACAAAATAATTATCCCTGGCAATGGAAACCATACGCAGGCTGCCGTCCAGTAAATGAACAGCTACATCTTTCGCCGTTCATAGTTTAGCGATGGTCTGTTTGTTCCATTCTTCCGGAGTTAAAGAATAAAGCAATTGGATCAGGCGCTCTTCCAGCTCCGGGAATAAATGTTTGGTGTGTATCAAAACAGGGGGCATAGCTTCAAAACTACGGCATCTTTTGTATTTTTATCGCCCATGACGGATCAAGAAAAACGGACAATGTTTCATAACCGGCTTGTAAAAGTATTCCGGCATACCGGCAAACAGGCAAAAAGACTGGGTGTTAGCTGTTACCGGCTGTACGACCGCGATCTACCGGAATTTCCGCTTATTATTGATATATATGAAGATAAAGTGTACCTGTCTGAATACAAGGCCAGACATCATCTGACAGGAGAACAGTACGAGGCATGGCTGCAACAAAGCCTGCAGGTGATCGCCGCCGTTACACAGGTGCCGTATGAAAATATTTTTTTGAAACAACGCAGGCGCAAAACGGGGCGACAGGATCAATACCAGAAAACCGGTGCGGAAATGGAATTTTTTACCGTGCGGGAAGCAGGGTTGCAGTTTAAAGTGAACTTGTCTGATTACCTGGACACCGGTTTATTCCTTGACCACCGGCTGACCCGTGAAATGGTAAGACAGGAAGCAAATAATAAGTCAGTGCTGAATCTGTTTTGTTATACCGCTTCTTTCTCCGTATACGCAGCCGCAGGTGGTGCTTCCTCCGTTGTATCCGTTGATTTATCCAACACGTATTTAAACTGGGCAAAAGATAATTTTGTATTGAATGGATTATCAGTCCCAGACAGTCATCATTTTGTGCAGGCCGATGTATTGCAATACCTGGATGAATTAAGACCCGCCGGCTATGACCTGGTTATTCTTGACCCCCCAACGTTTAGCAATAGTAAACGCATGAAGGATTTCCTGGATATACAACAGGACCATGCAGGTCTTATTAATAAATGTTTACGGGTAATGAAACCCGGTGGTGTTTTGTATTTCAGTACCAACTATACTAAATTTCAACTGGCCACTGCGGAATTGCAAAGCGGCTCGGTTCAGGATATAACCCGCCAGACCACGCCCTTCGACTTTGAAGGCAAATTACGCAGAAGCTGTTTTAAGATAATTAAATAAGGTGATGCCGTTCTAACAGTGCCGGCCAGCTGTATTAGTTGTTTTTTTCAGCCACTATTTTTGATTCTCCATGATACAAGTGGAAACGCACCGACTGTCAGCAAGAAGCGGTAAAGCAGCGGGCAAGTTTACCACTTCACCAACAATGATGATGGCGGGATTGGAAATGGCGGCATGTTGCGCGCGAAAGACAATATCTCTTACGGTGCCGGTTACTACTGTATTCTGCAGTAGCGTTAAAATTCCTAAAGCATTTTTGCCGGTCAGCTGCAAGTGGTATTGAAAAAGTGTTTAGCTGCTCCAGCAGTTGTTTCATGCTATACTTCATTAGTTGGTTTGTTTGCAGTAACTGCATGATAAGCAGCAAACCACCTGAAGTATAAATGCCGCAAAGTGGCTCCGGCTCCCCGGCATTGGAAAATATATAGGCATCTGCCTTTTGTACACTGGAGGTATGGGCCAATTGCTCCAATACAGGGGTTTCCATCCGCCCAACTACCTGACTTGAAGTTCAGCAGTCCTTTGTCTGTGCCCATTCTGGTGCTTTGCCCGCCGCATAAGATTACCTCGGTCATAGTATTAAAATTGATAAATGTTGCCGGTTATGCTATCGTTTGTCTAATTCTTCCCGTGGTGTGGCGGGGTATCCGCGTGTCCCAGGCTTTTGCCTGGGTGTACCTCATCACGTACTATTTGCTTTAGTTCTTTTATTTCCGGGAAACCGCCGTAGTCTTTCCGGTCGAATATTTTTTTACCATTGATGCTGATATGAAAATCACCACCGGTCTTCCCCGGTTGAAGGGAGACCGCCTGCAGATCCTCGGAAAAAGTGGTCAGCAGTTCCTGCGCCATGTAGGCCGCGCGTAGCAGCCAGCCGCATTTGGGGCAATATTCTATGACGATTATTGGCTTCATTTTTATAAAAGAGTGTCGGCTAAAGATAGCCCAAAATTACCTGTAAAATCGCTAAGGGTTAGCCATGCGCAACTGTTCCGTGGGCCTTTCAGGGTGGAAGCATCACGATGAAATAAAAAAAGCAGGGTCTAAAAACCTGTATATTTTTTTCTGAGATCTAAAAACATCATCTTTGTCAAAATGGCGACTGTAAAACAACCCGTGGGGTTGAAAACGTAACAATCAAACAATACATTAAAATGAATGGTATGATGTACAGACCGGGCAAAAGCCTTTGGATAGCAGGCTTGTTTTTCCTGTTTATCCAACAATCGAAGGCGGCCATAGTGGATACGGTGGACACTTACAGCGCCTCCATGAAAAAAAACATTAAAGCCGTGGTGATACGGCCAGCTGATTATACTGCACTAAAAGAGATGCCGGTGGTTTATTTGCTGCATGGTTATAGTGACAACTATGCCGACTGGATCACAAGAGCAAAGGGCATTGAAAAAGCTGCCGATGATTTTCATATGATGATCGTTTGCCCAGACGGCGGTTATGGCAGCTGGTACTGGGATAGCCCGGTGGATCCGGCTTTTCAATATGAAACCTATATTTCAAATGAACTGGTAAACTGGATTGACGGCAAATACAAAACAATTAAAAACAGGAAGGGCCGGGCCATCACCGGTATAAGCATGGGCGGACAAGGAGCTTTATATCTTGCCTTTCATCACCAGGATATCTTTGGTGCGGCGGGCAGTATGAGCGGAGGTGTGGATATAAGATCGTTTCCCAACAATTGGGATATGGCAAAACGCCTGGGTAGTTACCGTGAACAGCCGGAGCGTTGGGAAAAATATGCCGTTATTAACCTGCTTTATTTGCTGCAACCCAATTCCCTCGCACTCATCATTGATTGCGGTACGGAAGACTTTTTTTTCAGAGTGAATGAAAACCTGCACGAGCAGCTGCTCATGAGGAATATACCACACGATTTTATTACCCGGCCCGGTGGACACAACTGGCGCTATTGGAACAATTCAATTGAATACCAGTTGTTGTTTATGTATCATTATTTTAAAAACGCCCCAACGGGATAGGCATGCCGTTTGGGTATAGCAGGTAATTTGACGCCGTTGACCAACCACCCGTTCGGTATTTTGTTAATAGACACTTTCCTTTTTCATTCTGACGATTATGACTTCGATCCTTTTTTGTGCCCTGTTGTTTTTTGTCTGCAGTAACAGGTGGTGACGGCACTACAGGCATCGCCAAAAATCCGTTTGGAAAATAACAGGAGCGGTAGCCAAGCCTTTGCTACTTTCTG
>JBDTVE010000065.1:0-39341 GCA_040007355.1 Bacteroidota bacterium
GTTCAGTGAACTTTGGAAAAATTGCGTTCACATAGACGCCAACCAGGGCGGGATTTTGATGGCGCCGTACGGGCGCTACAGCAACTGGCACCTTATACCATTCAATTTTGTGAACAGCCCATGCGTCACTGGAACGACCACCGGTTACCCGCGCTTCGGAAACTTTAGCCTGACAGGCTATGAGACCGCATAGTAAAAGAATTAAACGGATTATCACGGGGCAGGTCCTTCCTATGGTAAGGATGATAAGGATGGGGAGTCAGGATGACAAAAATTTGGATCCTCGGGATCCCAAATAATTGGTTCGCGCTAAAATCCGTCTCCATCCAATAGATTGCCCAGTCCGCCCAGGATGCTTCCTTCTTCTTTTCTTTTTCCAAACTGTGGGCTGTAAGAAATGATCTTGCTGGCTAAACGGCTAATGGGCAGGGATTGCAGCCATACTTTACCCGGCCCGCGCAATACCGCAAAGAACAGGCCTTCGCCGCCAAAGATCCAATTGCGTACACCCTTTATCATTTCAATATCAAAATCAATTCCGCCGGTATAGGCCACCACGCACCCCGTGTCTACCCTTAACAATTCGCCGGGCTGTAATGTCTTCTCCATCACATAACCACCGGCGTGTACAAAGGCCATTCCATCGCCCTCTAATCTTTCCATGATAAAACCCTCCCCACCAAAAATGCCGGTGCCCAGTTTACGCTGGAAGGCAATGCCAATGCTCACGCCTTTGGCAGCGCAGAGGAAAGCATCTTTTTGTGCTATGATGATGCCGCCCAGTTGCTGCAAATCAAGCGGTATCACCTTGCCGGTATAGGGTGCGGCAAAGCTTACTTTTCTTTTGCCGGCGCCGGTATTGGTAAAAGCAGTCATAAAAAGACTCTCCCCTACCAGGATGCGTTTGCCGGCTGAAAATAACTTGTCCAAAAGACCGCCGCCCTGTTGCCTGGAACCATCCCCAAAAATGCTTTGCATCACAATATTATCGTCCATCATCATAAACGCCCCGCTTTCCGCGATGGCGGTTTCATTGGGGTCCAGTTCTATTTCAACAAACTGCAATTCCTCTCCGTATATCTTGTAATCAATTTCATGATTGTTTCTCATGGCTGTACAATTTTTTATGAAGTTAAAAAAGACTATGGCTTTTCTGCCAGGGTAAAATGATGAGCGGACAGGAACACCCCGCCTCCTGTACCAGACAGCCGGTTAACAGAAACCCGCCCCGGAAAACGGGGCGGGTAATTACTATATCCTGTCTTTCACTCAAACTCATCTATTTATTAAAACCAACTTCCAACAAATGCTTCGTTTACCGGTTTACCCGCCAGTTTCCTGCGTCTGCGCGATACATCAACGCGGTGCATCACCCAGGCCACGAGCATCAGGGGCATAAAGAGAAAAATCATCGGCGGTATGCCCAGAAAGGAAATCCATTTCCCCCCAAACGTTCTTCTCATGGGTCTTCTCAGGCGTTCGGCAATCAAATACATACCCGGCACCATGAACAGCGTCATAAAGAACGCAAAGGCCAACCCGAAGATAATGGTCCAGCTCAATGGTTTCCAGAATGCCACGTTGTCTCCACCAAGAAAGATATGCGGGTTCAGCTCAGAAAACAGGGTCACAAAATTAATATTAAAACCAACCGCAATGGGTATAAAGGCCAGGATGGCGGCTACTGCCGTCAGCAATACCGGGATGATACGCGTTTTACCTGCCTGGATAACGGCTTCCTTTGTTTTCATACCCCTGGAACGCAGCTCATCGGCAAATTCAATTACCAGGATGCCGTTCTTTACCACGATCCCGGCGAGACCTACAATGCCCAGACCGGTCATCAGCACAGAAACTTCTATGCCGGTGATTGCAAAACCCAGGAACACGCCTATGATGCTGAACACAATTTCAGTTAAGATAATAATTGGTTTGCTTATGGAATTGAACTGTGCCACCAGCACCACCAATATCAGCATCAAAGCAATGGCCAGGGCTTTCAACAAAAAGGCGCCGGTCTCTGCCTGTTGTTCGCCTTCCCCGGTTTGTTTAATGGTAACACCCTCACCCGTTTTTTTAAAATTGGCGATGTCTTTGGCAATCTGTGCATTGACTGCAGTAGCATTATAACCCTGGGTGGTTAACACATTGGAGCGAAGCGTAATCACTCTTTTCTGGTTTTTTCGTTTAACACTGCCCAGTGTATTGGTTGGCTCTACCGTTACCAATGAACCGATGGGTATGCTTTTGATGGCTCCGCCGCTGGCAATATCGCGGAAGGAGACTCGCATGTTCAACAGGTTGGTAAGGCTCTGGCGCTGCAGTTCATTGTTGCGCAACTGTATTTTATATTCGTCTTTGCCTTCCTTTATTTTGGACACCTCTTTACCAAACAACGCCGTGCGCACTTCCTGACCTATCTGGCTGGATGACACCCCTTCTATCAGCGCACGCTCACGGTTAACAGTAAGTGTAATCTCTGGGTTGGTAAGGTCAACATCCATTTTCAGTTCTTCTACACCGGGCACCTGTATGGAGTCCAGGTAGTTTTTCAGGCTGGTAGCCGTTTTAATGAGTGCATCAAAGTCTTCGCTGGCAATTTCCAGGTTCACCGGTGGGTCGGTGGGCGGGCCACCGCTTTCCTGGTCAACGCTTATCTCGCTGCCGGGGATACCGTTCATAACAGCGCGTATTTTATCCAGATAGGGTTTGGTAGACACCCCATTTCTTTTTTCATACTCTACAAAAGATACCTGCACACGACCCAGTTCACTGCGGGTGCTGCGATCGCCGGAGGCGGGGTCACTGGCGCCAATGGCAACGTTGCTGATAACACTTTCCACCAGCGGGTTATGGTGACCGTTGTCAGTGCCCAATACTTTATTTACACGGGCTTCCAGTATGCGGGTAATAGAATCCGTATATTCTACATTGGTGCCCACCGGTAATTTCAGATAAACATATACCTGGTTGGGATCGGCTTTTGGAAAAAACACCACACCCACCCGTCCTGAACTTATCGAAAAAGAAAATATCAGGAATGACAGGATCAGCAAACCAAATGTGCCCAGCAGCAGGGTCACAGGTCTCCAGCCTTTCAATGCCCATCTTAACAGGCTTTCATAATGCCCCATTATCCAGGGTAGCACCTTATTTTGAAAGCTGTGGATGGCGCCATCCAGCACATAACGGTTCAGCAGGATCATCAGCATAAGGAAGATCAGCAGGTTGCCCAAAAACGTGGCGCCCGCCAGGTCCAGTAAAACGCCGGCTGCCAGCGGAAGCCAGAAAGAAGCTTTTTTAAAGATGGCGCTTTTGGCCTCCTTCTCCCCCTCGGGGTGGTTCATAAAATCCACTGCGAATACCGGGTTCATGATAAAGGCAACTATTAACGAAGCGGCCAGTGTAAAAATGAGCATGGTAGGCAGGTAGATCATAAACTTACCAATGATACCAGGCCAGAACAACAACGGGAAAAAAGGCGCCAGCATGGTTAAGGTTCCGGCCAGCACCGGTACAAACACTTCACCCGCAGCCATCTTAGCTGCAATATTGGTATTTAATTTTCCGCGGCCCTCTGTAAAGATGCGGTGTGTATTTTCGATTACCACAATAGCATCATCTACTATAATACCCAACGCAAACAACAGTGCAAACAGCACCATAAAATTTAACGTAACATGCGACCCCACAATTAAATCCGCCGCCGGCAGAAATACAAAGGCCACAAACATGCTGAGTGGTACAGACAACGCAACAAAAAATGCATTGGTAACACCCATAAAAAACATCAGTACAATCAATACCAGCAAAAAGCCAATCACAATGGAGTTTACCAGGTCTTTGAAAGAGGCTTTTGTTTTAATGCTTTGGTCGCCGGTAACAACTGCTTTTAAATCTTTGGGAAACAGAACGCCTCTTGATTCTTCCACTGCTTTCTGTACAGCTTCGCTGGTTTCAATCAGGTTTTCACCGCTGCGTTTGATGATGTTCAGCGTAACCACATTTTTGCCATCCAGGCGAGCATAGCTTTCCCGCTCCTTGGTGGTATCTTTTATAACGGCGATGTCTTTAAGATATACGGGTGCACCACTGGTATTGCGCACCAGTATTTTTTCGATATCCGCCGCGGTTTTTAGCTGCCCTTTCAGCTGAAGGGTGCGTTTCATATTGCCTACATCCAGCAGACCGCCGGATATATCCATGTTCTCGCGTGATACGGCATTGCTGATATCGTCGAACGTAACATTTGCACTCTGCATGCGGTAGTTGTCTACATTTATCTGGAACTCGCGTTCGGGTGCACCCACCACATCAATACGGTTAATCTGCGGCAGGTCTTCCAGCCGGTCTTTCAGGTCATCCGAGAATTTTTTCAGTTTCTGCAAATCATAGTCGCCGCTCAGGTTCACGTACATAATGGGCTGGTCGCTCAGGTTCACTTCCAGCGCCGTAGGCTCCTGGGTAAGATCGGTAGGCAGATCCTGCTTGGCCTTGTCTATGGCGTCCTTTACTTTCTGCAACCCAATTTCCGTTTTTACATCCGTGTCAAATTCCACAATGATGGCGGAATAGTCCTGTTGCGAAGTGCTGGTAAATTTTTTGATCTTGGCACCGGTAATACCTTTGATTTGTTTTTCAATAGGCCGGGTCACCAGGTTTTCCATGTCTTTTGGCGAATTACCTACATAAATCGTTTGTACATAAATGGTAGGTATTACTATATCCGGGAACTGTTCCTTAGGAAGGGTTAGGAACTGATAGATACCGGCCAGGCTGATAAACAGCATCACCAGGTAAATAAACGTTTTGTTCCCAATGCTCCAGCTGGTAGGTTTAAACTCCTTTATTTTTTTTCTAATATTATCTATTGCGCTCATACAGTTATTTTAATAGATGTATCATCTGTTGTTCTAAATGGCAGCCATGGGTATAGCTCTTTGTTTTGCAATTGGCTGCACGCCGGGGCTGGGCCGGATTGTATTATTTGGTGTCGGTAGTCAGCAGCTGTCCCTCATATAGGCTCTGGAATCCGTCGGTTACTATCGTGTCGCCGATTTGTAACCCGCTTTTTATTTCCATTTTATCTCCGTAGAACTGGCCAATTTCCACGGTTTTTTTCCGGGCGATGGTCTTGCCGTTTTCTTTTACTGCCGTCATTACAAATTTGCCTTTTTCATCGCTCTGTATGGTGTTTACAGGTACGATAATGGTATTACTCACATTGTAATCCTGTATCCGCATCAGTGCAATCTGGTTGGGGCGCAGGTCTTTGCCGGCCGGTATTTTTGCTTCTACAAAAAAGCTGCGGTTAATGGGGTCAATGGATTTACCGGCCACGCTCACCACGGCGTCGATGTTTTTATTAATATCCGGCAGGGTTATTTTCACTTTGCTGCCCACTTTTACTTTTCCAAGATAGTTTTCAGGAATCTGTACGGTAGCCTTTAAATTGCTGTTGTTTACAACCACCAGCTGGGGAGCGGTTCCCTGCACACCCGAAAATACTTCACCCACCCGGATATTAACCGTTTCTGCCGCGCCGTTCACATCACTTACAATATTGGTAAACTGCAGTTGTTCCTTGGTTATTTTCAATTGCTCTTGTGCAGTCTTTAGCTGGTTCTCCGCGGCCTGTACATTGTTTTTGGCGCTGATCAGTTGCACTTCGGTGCCAATGCTCTGGTCCCATAGATTCTTTTGGCGCTGGTACAGGTTTTGTGCATAGGCCAGCTGGGTTTTAATGGTTTCCAGGCCCTGTTCGGCAGCCACTACGCTTAGACGGGCAACGGCATCATCCAGTTTCAGCAACACCTGCCCTTTTCTTACCTTGTCGCCACGTTTAACATACACGGCTTTTACCACACCACCGCTTCCATTACGGGGAGCTATATACGAAGTATTCTGCGATTCAATTTTCCCCTGCAGATCTATATAGTGGATAAAATTTTCCGGTTTAATGACGTCCAGGATCACCAGTTTGGCTTTTTCGGCTTTAGCTGCAGCCGTGTCTATTTTGGCGATTTCATCTTCCAGTGTTTTTTGCTGGTCTTTTAATTGCTGCAATTGCGCTTTTTTATCGGCCAGTGAAGCATTTTTTTCTTTGGAGCTGCTGCCGCAGGATGCCAGTACAAGTACCCACACGGCCAGGAATGAAAGGTTGAAGATCCGTTGCATGTAATTATGTTTTGAGGTCATGGTATATTCGAAAAAAGGTTAAAAATTAAAGTTTACCGGTAGCTTTCATAAAGTCTACTTTGGCAATAATGGAATTGTACAATGAATTGATATAATTGGTTTGAGCAGTTTTCAGGTCCGTCTGCGCCTGGTTAATTTCCGTCTGGCTGCCGGTACCGGCTTCAAATTTCTTTTTTGTCTGCTGGTAAACATTTTCAGCCAGGGTCATATTTTTTTTCTGGTAGCCAAGGCTAGACAGGGCCGAATTAAAATTGTTCCTGGCTGTTTCCACTTCATTGTCTATGCTGTTTTTGAGAGCTTCCTGCTGGTTAACTGATTGCTGAAGTACAAGTTTTGCTTTGGCAATCCGGGCATTGGCAGAAAAGCCTGTAAAGATGGGTATGTTCAGGTTCAGCGTAAAAGCAGAAATGCCAAACCAATCTTCGTTATTTAAGAAATTGAATTTATTGCGCTGAGCATTTTTATTATAGTATCCGTTTAGAGCAAGCGTAGGCAGTTTAGCCATTTTATACCGCTGCACATCATAGCCGTTCAGCTTTACACCCAAGCTGGCGGCCTGGTATTCCAGGCGTTGGTTATAGTCAAAGCTGCCCATGTCCGGTATGCCCTGTGTAACCTGATCGTCGGTTAAGCTATCGGTTAAGAGCAGTGAATCTTTAACGGGCATCCCCATCAGCACTTTGAGTCCCAGGTACCCGTTGGCTACCTGGTTTAAGGCGTTTGTTTTTTCCGTTTGCAGGTTGGCCACCTGTACCGCAATTTTGTCCATATCCAGTTTTTCTGCAAACCCGTTATCGTACATCACTTTCGTGTCGTGCTGCAATTTGTTCAGCAGTTCAAGGTTTGCGTCCAGCAGTTCAATCTGCGTTTTGCTTACCAGTAGCTGGTAGTATATTTTATAGATATTGGCTTTTATGTTTTCTGCTGTTACCGCTGCTGTTTTTTCCTGGTACTCAATCAGGGTATTCCTGGCTTTTAGCCCGGTAAATATGGTTCCATCGAACAGGATCTGGCTTAACGACACGCCGCCTGTGGCATTCCATTTTACGCCAAAAGGTAATTCTTCAAAAGTGCCGGGTGCGCCGCCAAAGAACTCGGCGGGAATAAGACTGATGGGCAATTTGGCATTATAAACAAGAGCGCCGGTAGCCTTAATCTGCGGGTATGCGCTGCCGGTTACTTCCCGGTTGGTTTGTTCCTGTATCTGTATATCCAGCAGTGCATTCTTTACCTGCACATTATTTTTCTTTGCATAATCCAGGGTCTGTTGCAGGCTGAATGTGTGGGTTTCTTGCGCCAGGCCCGGCAAGGCCAGTAATATTAATCCAACCCAAGCTATCGTTTTATTTAATCTTTGCATCGCTTACAATTTTTTTGATTCTTTCTTGTTTGTATTTTAAAATCAGTTTATGCCCTTTCAGATTCACCAGGCCGAATAAATAATGGAGGATGATTTCTGCTTCAATCTCAGCCAGGTTGTGTTTTACCTTGGCCTGGAAGTTGGGGTTAAAAGGGATCATGACAATTTCCACGCGGAAACGGGATATGATGTCTATATTAATGTCGTCCCGGTAAAGTCCCTCACGGATGCCGCGAACCAGGTTATTACGGATAACATTGTACAAGTAATCGTTTTTATGTTTGAGAAATTTCTGGAAAGCCGCCGGGTGGTATTTTTCCAAGTCGTATAAAACGGAGGCATTCATGGAACGAAACATTTCCAACACCATGTCCATGGCCAGGAAAAGCTCGTGAACCGCATTTTCAGAATCGTTGATGTCGGTCTGGCAACAGGCTTCATTGTGGTTTATCTCGTTTGCAATCACCGCATCTACCAGTTCGTCTTTATCCGCATAGTATTGGTAAATAGTCTTTTTGCTCATACCCAGTTGGTTGGCAATATCATCCATGCTCACGCTGCGCACTCCGTATTTCATGAATAAGTCGCCCGCGTGTTGTTTGATGCGCTCTTTATTGTCTATTTCTCCCATAATCAGACACAAAACTACGGAAACTTTTTTTGTTACCAAAGTTTCCATCCGCTTTTTTTGCCATTTATCAAGCAGTCGCTAACAAGTGTTCATGAAAATACGGTCGCAAAAACCCGAAATAACAAGAACGGGGCTATAAATGATTTTTTTGTATGATCTTCGCCGTTCACGGTTTTATTATACCTTACCAATATGATCTTATCACGCCGTAACCAGTGGCGCTGGGGAAAAGTACTGCAATACCTGATACAGGGTCTGCTGGTGACAGCCCCCGTGGCTATCACGCTGTACCTTATCTACTGGTTTGTATCGTCGGTAGACAGTTGGTTGCCCATATTTACCGTAAAAGATGTAGACGGGCGGATCATTAACCGCAACTATGGGTTGGGTTTTGTGGTGATTATCGCAGCGCTTATTTTAATCGGATTCCTGAGCTCCAATTTTTTAACCAGCCGTATCTTCAGTCTGTTCGACCGGTGGCTGGAGCGCACGCCCGGTATTAAATTTATCTATTCTTCCATCAAGGATTTTTTTGAGGCTTTTGCCGGTAATAAACGCAAGTTTAAAAAAGCCGTGCTGGTAAGCATCTTTCAACCCGATGTTTTTCAACTGGGATTTATTACGGATGAAGATGCCAGTGAGTTTGGCCTGGTAGGGTATGTTTCTGTTTATGTACCCAATTCATATGCGGTAACGGGCCAGTTGTACATGGTGGCAAAACACAGGGTCAGGATACTCGAGGATCTAAGCCCTTCCGATGTGCTGAAATACGCCATCAGCGGGGGCGTGGCGGAAGTGGAAGAGGACAGGCATGAGCATCCTGCCAAAGAAAGTTCATAACAGCGCCGGCATGCAGCACAGCCTGCCCTCTATAAACACGCTGTCGCCATGTTTTGAACCGCAAACCGCAACCGATCATACCCGGAAGATTTTACTTTATATAACCTTATCCAAATTAACAGCCATGACTGTTTTGAAAAAGCTATTGCTGGCTTTCCCGCTATTGCTATGCCATCATTCTTCCTACTGCTGGGGATTTTATGCACACAGACAGATAAATTATTACGCCGTTTTTTTATTGCCACCGGAGATGATGGTATTGTACAAACCCAATATCAATTTTATCTCGGAACACGCAGTTGACCCCGATAAAAGAAGGTATGCGGTTGCAGGCGAAGCGCCGCGGCATTATATTGATATTGACCTCTACGGTAAAGAGGCCACCAGGGTATTGCCGCCCGCCTGGGACAGCGCGGTGGCGCGGTTTTCGGCCGATACATTAAACGCGCGGGGCATTGTGCCCTGGTGGGTACAGACCATGATGCGCAGGCTAACGGCGGCATTCAAAGAAAAAAGCCAGGCTAAAATTCTAAAACTCTCGGCAGAAATTGGCCATTATATTGCCGATGCGCACGTGCCGCTGCATGCCTGCAGTAACCACAATGGCCAGTTTACGGATCAATTGGGCATCCACGCTTTCTGGGAAAGCCGGCTGCCCGAACTGCTGGCGGAAAAGGAATGGGATTTTTTTATTGGTAAGGCGGTGTATTTACCCAACCCTGCTGCCTTTATCTGGAAAAGGGTTTTTGAAAGTGCCGCCGCAGCAGACACGGTGCTGCTTGAAGAGAAAAAACTATCGGAACAATTCGGCAGCGACCTCCGTTTTGCTTTCGAGGATAGAAACGGGGTGCTGGTGCGACAATATGCTGCCTCCTATACGCGCGCCTATAACGCATTGCTAAAGGGTATGGTAGAACGGCGGATGCAGCAATCCATTTACGCGGTTGCCGCTTTCTGGTATACCGCCTGGGTAAATGCCGGGCAACCCAATTTAAAAGAACTTTCCGGCAAAATATTTCCCGAAGAAGACATCAAAGAGTTTGAAAACCTTGATTTACAGTGGAGAAAGCTGGGTGGGCCGGTCAATGACCCTGAGTAACCAATGGTTTTGCCGGGATATAGTTTTCATTAAAACATTCATCGGTACCAGTATCCTCCAAAAACTTTAAAAACTTAACGCCTGGTGGAATAAGGGTGTTTTGCTCATTTCAAGTACATTTGCAACTCATTTTTGAATCATCAACCTTTAATAGCCGTGGTGCATAATTTTAATTCAGGTCCAAGTGTGTTGCCAAAAGAAGTATTTGAAGCGGCTAGCCAGGCCATCCTTGATTTCAATAACACAGGATTATCCATTTTGGAAATTGGCCATCGCACCGCCTGGTTCCAGGAGGTAATGGATGAGGCCGTATCGCTGGCAAAAGAATTAATGGAACTGGACAACGGGCACGAGGTATTGTTTCTGCATGGCGGCGCATCTACTCAATTCTTCCAGGTACCCATGAATTTGCTGGATGAGACGGCAACGGCCGCTTACCTGGACTGCGGAACCTGGGGTACCAAGGCCATCAAAGAGGCAAAATTGTTTGGCAAGGTAGATATGGTGGCGTCATCAAAAGATAAAGATTATACCTATATACCCAAAGGCTATAGTATCCCGGCCAATGCCGCCTATTTTCACTATACCACCAACAATACTATTGAAGGCACCCAAATGCATGCCATACCGGAAACGGATACTCCGCTGATTGCGGACATGAGCAGCGATATATTAAGCCGCCGGCTGGACTATAACCGTTTTGCACTGATCTATGCAGGCGCGCAGAAAAACGTGGGTGCTGCAGGTGTAAACATGGTTATCGTTAAAAAAGACATACTGGGCCGGGTAAACCGCAAACTGCCTTCCATGATGGACTACCGCAACCATATTGAAAACGGTTCCATGCTGAATACACCCCCGGTGTTTGCCGTGTATGTTTGTATGCTTACCCTGCGATGGCTAAAAAAGCAGGGGGGCATTCCCGTTATTGAAAGGCAGAACGAAGCCAAGGCAGCACTGCTGTACAATACACTGGATGCCTTGCCCGTATTTACGCCCAAAGTTGCCAGAGAAGACAGGAGTTTGATGAACGTGGTATGGATCATGAAGGACGCGGACCTGGAAAAACAATTCCTGGCCACCTGCAAAGAAGCCGGCATGATAGGAATAAAGGGACATAGAACCGTGGGCGGATTCCGCGCCTCTTTATACAATGCCCTGACCATTGACAGTGTACAGGCGTTAACCGCTTTGATGACAGATTTTGCAAAAAGAAAAGGATAGCTAAAGGATCGCTGATTGCTGATTTTGTGATTTACCAATAGTGGCCCAAGCAATGAGGAAACCCCAATCACGAAATCACGAAATTCCCAAATCTCAAAATTTATATAAATTATTTCATGGCTACCATTGTTCCTTTTAAAGCATTAAGACCAAAACCAGAACTTGCAGCAAAGCTTGCCTCAAGGCCATACGATGTACTAAACTCGGCTGAAGCAAGGCAGGAAGTAAAAGGCAATGCCTGTTCGTTTTTACATATCACCAAGGCCGAAGTTGATTTGCCGGATAACATTGATATACATGCGCAGGAAGTATACCTGAAAGCCAAAGAAAACCTGGATGCCTTTGTTAGAAAAGAAATACTGTTCCGGGAACTGAAACCCTGTTACTATATCTACCGGCTAACCATGAATGGCCGAAGCCAGACCGGCCTGGTATGTGGCAGTTCGGTAGACGATTATGAGAACGATATTATAAGAAAACACGAGTTTACCCGGCCAGAAAAAGAACAGGATCGCATCAACCATATCAAAACCAGCGGCGCGCAGACCGGCAATGTTTTTTTAGCTTACCGGAACGTGGAGGAAATTGATGAACTGGTGGAAAAATGGAAGGCCGTACATGAACCGGTATATGATTTTGTTGCCGATGATTGTATAACCCATACGGTCTGGATAGTAAACGACGGCAAGACCATCGACGGTGTTACCCGGCTGTTTGCCACCAAAGTACCTTTTACCTATATTGCCGACGGTCACCACCGTGCCGCTTCTGCTGCCAAACTGCGCAAGTCGCTGGGCAACCGGACAGGGGAGGGGGCAGACTATTTTCTCACTACCCTGTTCCCTTCTGACCAATTGCATATAATGGATTATAACCGCGTGGTAAAAGATCTGAATGGTTTTAGCAATACGGATTTTATGAAACAACTGCAGCAGGATTTTGATTGTGAACTGGTGGGTAAAACAGTGTACCAGCCCAAAACACTCCACAGCTTTGGCATGTACCTGGATGGCACCTGGTATAAGCTCACGGCAAAAAAACACAGTTACAGCAATGACCCCATCGGCGTACTGGATGTAACCATTCTCTCGGAAAAGGTCTTAGATCAGATACTGGGTATTAAAGACCAGCGCACCGATAAGCGGATTGATTTTGTTGGGGGCATCCGCGGTTTAACCGAACTGGAAAAAAGAGTAAACAGCGGTGAAATGAAAGTTGCCTTTAGCCTTTACCCGGTAAGCATCCCGCAATTGTTTGATATAGCAGACAGCGGTAATATAATGCCGCCCAAAAGCACCTGGTTTGAGCCTAAATTACGAGATGGGTTACTGACCCACCTGGTATATGAATAAATACATGGACCGGTGCAAACCGGCCTGGTGGCCAGTTTTAACAAAAACAGGCGGCCGGGGGTTTTCTTCAATACTTTATCTTTGGAACTATGAAAAAGATAGCAGGTTTTATCGTTTGTTTCCTGATCACGGGCGCGGCCTTTCTGCAGGCGCAGGATGCGAAGACCTTGCAGGAAACCGCCCGCAATTTTGCAAAAGAGGGCGACTATAGTAACGCCATATTGGTGCTGGGCAAGGCACATGAACAGGAACCAGATAATATGGGTGTCAGTAAAGACCTGGCCCTCGCGTATTTTCAAAAATCAGACTATCCCAAAATGCAGGGGGTATTAAAACCATTGCTGGAAAGACCCGATGCCGATGCGGAAGTTTACCAGTTGGGCGGCATGCTGAATAAGGTAACCGGCGACACAAAAGAATGCGAGCGCATTTATAAAAAAGGCCTGAAAAATTTTCCAGACAGCGGCCCCTTGTTAAATGATTATGGCGAACTGTTGTGGGCCAAACAGGATTATACCGCTATAAAACAATGGGAACGCGGCATTCGGGTAGACCCTGCCTATACCAGCAATTACTATAATGCTGCCAAATATTATTATTTTACGAAGGACAAGGCCTGGAGCCTGATCTACGGGGAACTGTTTGTAAACTTGGAAAGCTTTAGTCGCCGCACCGTGGAAGTAAAAAATATATTGCTGGAAGGCTATAAAAAATTGTTCACTGATGCAGACATTATGAAAAATCAGGATACCCGTAATGAATTTGCGGTAGCATTTCTTACCAACATGAACAAACAAGCCGTTGCAGCAAAAAATGGCATTACCCCGGAAACATTGATCATGATACGGACCCGTTTCTTACTGGACTGGTTTGAAAAAGATGCCGCTAAATTTCCTTTTAAATTATTTGATTACCAGCGGCAACTCCTGAAAGAAGGAAACTTTACGGCCTACAATCAATGGTTGTTTGGCAGCGTACAGAATCTGGCCGCATTTGAAAACTGGACCAATACCCATAACATCGAATACAAGCAATTTACAAACATGCAAAGCAGCCGCCTGTTTAAGCTGGCGGCCGGACAGTATTACCAGAATATTTCAAGATAAAAAAACATTACAGGCTGGCCCCGGTATCACTCACCGGGGCTTTTTTTATACTGCTTTTTTAGTTAATTTCAGTAAGATGATTGCTGCATGTTTATAGCAAGCGTTAAAGAGAAATTATATACAAACGGGCAGCCTGGTATAAACATGGCTGACAAAACAACTAACGATTGCAATATGGAGCCTACACGATTATTTGATTGCCTGTCATATATGCTTAGCACCAAACCCCTGCCAGATATGCTGGCGGCTAAAGAGAATGGTCAATGGCGTAGGTACAGTACAGCAGAGGTAAAAGAGATAGTAGATAAACTGGCTGGTGGTTTACTGAATATGGGCATCAGCGGTGGCGATATGACCGATACCGGTCGCGATAAGATTGCCATCCTCAGCAAGAACAGACCGGAATGGCTGATGCTTGACCTGGCCATACAACAGATTGGCGCCATATTAACGCCGGTTTATCCAACCATCAATGTAAACGAGCTGGAATTTGTTTTGAACGATGCGGAGGTGAAAATGATTTTTGTGAATGATGAGGACGGTTATAATAAGGTAATGAGTATTAAAGGCAGGCTGCCATCGGTAAAAGAAATATTTGCATTTGAGCACGTAACCAATGCACGCCATTGGAAAGAGATTGTCAACGCCGCCACACCGGAATCGGTGGGTCGTATTGCCGCCATTGCAGAAAAGATAAAATACGAAGACCTGGCTACCATTATTTACACCTCCGGCACTACCGGAACACCCAAGGGCGTAATGCTTAGCCATAAGAACATTCTCAGCAATGTAATGGCCAGCGTTCCCTGTTTTCCGCCGGGAGAAAATCTGCGAGCGCTGAGCTTTCTGCCGTTGAATCATATACTGGAAAGAATGGTGAGTTATCTCTACCTGTTTAAGGGCACGGCCATTTACCACGCAGAAAGTCTTGAAAGCATCGCTGAAAACCTGAAAGAAGTAAAGCCCCAGTTGTTTACAACCGTACCGCGCCTGCTGGAAAAAGTATATGACCGCATCATGTCAAAAGGCAACGAGTTGGGCGGTATAAAACGGAAACTGTTTTTCTGGGCGCACGGGCTGGCGGAAAAATTTGAGATCAATAAAAACCAGGGTTTTTGGTTCACCATGCAACTGGCCCTTGCCAACAAACTCATATTTAGTAAATGGCGGGAGGGCCTTGGCAATCATTTGCTTTGTATAATCAGCGGCGGCGCGGCCTGCCAGGTAAGATTGATACGCATTTTTACTGCGGCAAGAATACCGATAATGGAAGGATATGGTTTAACTGAAACCTCGCCCGTTATCAGTGTAAACCGTTATGAAGAAAAAGGGCGAAAATTTGGAACCGTTGGCCCGCTGCTGGATGGCGTGGAAGTAAAAATTGCAGAGGACGGAGAGATAGTTTGCAAGGGACCCAATATAATGATTGGTTATTATAAAAGGCACGACCTGACTGCGGAAGTCATGGCAGACGGCTGGTATCTGACGGGTGATATTGGTATGATGGATGGTCCGTTCCTGAAAATAACCGACCGAAAAAAAGAATTGTTTAAAACTAGCGGTGGTAAATATGTGGCGCCCCTGGCCATTGAAAACAAGCTCAAGGAATCCATTTATGTTGAACAGGTGATGGTGGTAGGCGCGGAAAGAAAATTTGTCGGCGCACTGATTGTGCCGTCTTTTTCCAATTTACAGGAGTGGTGCCGACAGCAGAATATCGTTTATACCGGCAATGAAGCCATCATTCACCACCCCGCCGTAATTGCCTTCTTTAAAGAACTGGTGGAAAGCTTCAATAAATTTTTTAACCACGTAGAGCAGATTAAAAAATTTGAATTGCTGTCGCACGAATGGAGCATCGATACCGGCGAGATGACACCAAAGATGAGCATCAAAAGAAAAGTAGTGTTGGAAAAATACCGCGGGGCGATAGACCGAATCTACCAATAATGATGGGCATGTAAGCGCTGTTTTGTAAACGTCTATTGAGCACCGCCACACGCATCTGCCACCCATTTCCCGCGTTCATTTTCCGCTGCCAGGCTTGTCTTATATTGACATCCGTAAATTTATAAGGTTGTTGCTACCTGCTGCGTGGTCTTGTTATCAATTAAATCGAGATCGGGAATAGACGTATCGGTTAATTTTACTTTTCCTCTTTCTTTCCGAATGACTCTTGAAAACAGGGAGATTTCTTTGTCAAACAGGAACCTGAAAAACAATTTTGTCCAGGAAGTATGATATGCCAGGCTATTATAAAAGCTGCCGGCATTTTTTCTTATCTGGGGAAGCCTGTTCCAGGGCACAGATGGAAAATCATGGTGCTCATTGTGATATCCAACATTAAAAGCCACTGTATTCAGGACACCGTAATAACTATGCGTCTCCTGTTCTTCGCCGCTGGTAAGATAATGTTCCTGTATCCAGCGGGCGCCCAATGGATGCAAACCGATTGAAAAAAAGAAGCTAAAGAGTAAAAATAAAATGGCTTTTAATCCAAAGAACCAGCAAATAGCAACAATAAAAATGGCCTGTAAACTGAAATTCATGGCCACCCATTTATCAAATGGCCTGATTTCTTTTAAACGCGAAATCCGGAAAAGCTGAAAAATAGGATAAAACAAAAGCCATAGCGCCTTGCCGATAAAATAATTATTGATAAGTTTTGCTTCCCATTTATTGGGCAGATCCGCATCCAGTTCATGAACGCCTTGGAAAGAATGATGTTTGATATGATAACGTTCAAAAGAAATCGAACTGGGAAACAATTGCGGCAGGTTGGCAATCATACCCGCCCAGCGATTGGCCGACCGGTTTTTAAACAACAGGTGGTGTGCGCATTCGTGTATCATTACAAACAAGGCATGGTCTGCAAATGCGCCCAATAAGTAAGCAGCGCCCACTACCAGCCACCAGGATTGATCTTTTAACAGCCAGGCCATTACTACCTGGAAAGCGACAATACCTAAAATAATAAAAATGGTACGGGGATTTTTGCCAATCAGCTTTCGCATTTCGGGATGCTGCTGCAAAATTTGCTTGGTCCGCAACCGGTGCGGTTCCTGTTTTTCTGAATGCGTAAAATCGGTTTTCCTGGCCATCTTGGGTAGTAATATGATGTTGAAAAGCTGTCAAGTTACAGTTATAAATTCATAGTGCCATAGCCATATAATAACCTATTGATAAACAGATTGTTATCTCTTATTGATGGGCTTTAAAACGGCCTTTAAAAAAATAAAAAAACCACCGGTAGAAACCGGCGGTTTGTAAAAAAACAGCTAACGATACTTATTTGAAAAACAATTTAATAATATCCTTTTCATTGGTTGACTGGTTGAGAACAACCAGGTAGTAAACACCCGATGATACCATGCCAGGCCGTTGAATTGTTTTGGTATCACCCGGTCTTACAGAATAATGATTGTTCAAAATGGTTTTACCATCAACGCTCAGCAGGGCTACATTGTAGAGCGAATTGCCTGTGGGTTGAAATTTGATGCTAAATGATTCGGCTACCGGGTTAGGCATTACAGAAACCGCCACCTTACTTTTCCGGTTTATTTCTATCACGTTGGTATACGCAATTTTACCATTTGATTGTACAATACGCAAGCGGTAGAAGCTTTTACCTCCCGCAGCATTCACATCAGAAAAAAGATACTGGCTGGAAGAGATGCTGTTGTTGGAAGATACGCCTACGGTGCCCAGTATATTAAAATTGCTGCCATCGGTACTTCTTTCAATAACAAACGAAACAGCGTCAAAAGCCCTTGCCGTGATCCATTTCAACTGTACATTGTCTTTTTCAAGATTGCCTTCAAACGACAGACCGTTTACTGCCAGCAAACCACCGCATAAACCCGTAACATGGTAAGTAGAGATTTTGGTAAGACAGCCGCTATTCACCGATACAACACTTACATAGGTTCCGGTATCGGAAGGTAACAGATAAGACATAGCATAATCCTGGCTTGAACCTATTAAGCTGCTGTCTGCCGCACTGGATTTTTTATACCACAGGTAGGTTGCATTTGGAATGGTATCCACGGTTAAACTCACATTATTGTAAAAACAGTCGGAAGACGCTTTTACAATGGTATTGCCCAGCGGAAGTATGCTTGCGTCGTTGATGGTAGCGTTTCCGCATGCATCTATGACCCGCAAACGTACCACAGAATAGGTAGTGCCGTTATTGATGGCAAATGTAGGACTTCCCTGCGGGGGATAAATAATAGACGGTGAAGCAGGCAAACTTCCAATGATTTCATAAGTAAAAGGTGCTGTACCGCCGGTTGCCGCCGCACTCACACTGAAATTATTATTGTTACACTGGTACACGGCAGACTGGTCCAGGGTAGGGTAATTGTAGGGCTTCAGGTTGAAGGTGTCATATACCAGGGTTGCGCAACCCTGTAAAGTGTATTTAATGATATAGGTAGCCGGTTCCATGCTCGAGAACGTGAAATTAGAACCGCTCTGCGTGGTATAGGTTATGTTTACAACAGCGCCATCTTTCTTTATAACAGTAGGCATTGCTGTTCCGCCGCTAAACTGCACATTCACCAGTAAATCGCCTGAACCGTTTTGCCATAGGCCACCGGGGCATTTTGAATTGGCATTGATGGTTCTTGTAAGCGAAGACGCCACAGGGGTAATGGTGGTTGAGTCTATTGAACCGCAGGCAGCCAACACTACTATCTTATAGGTAGAACCTACTGGCAGACCGGTTAAGCCAGCAATGGTAGCAGAAGCCGAAGCAGTTGTGGTTGTGCTCACCAGCATACCGCCCGGGTTGTACACATTGATAGTATAAGGGGCAACGCCATTGCTCACGGTAACACCCAGTGTGGTTGTTCCAATGGTACAGGAGGCGGTTGAAGTAACATTTAATACAATGGGCACGGGATTAACCGTAAAACAACGGGTAATGGTAGTGTCGTAACAGGTATTAACAATTTTTATACAATAGGATCCGTAGGCTACATTGTCGAACTGACCCGTGGCGTTACAGGTAATCAGCGTATTGCTGTTATCATACAGGCAATACTGCGGGGTGGTAAGGTTGGCCTGGCCGGTAATTGCGGCAGTAAACCCTGTACATGCTTTGTTGGTAATATTTACCGTAGCACCTACCGCGGGAACGGGTGCGGATACGCTGAAGCAACGCTGCAGGGTAGTGTCAAAACAAGCACCGTCATTGTGTATCTGTATACAATAAGCGCCATAAGCCAGATTGGTAAACTGCCCAGTTGTATTGCAGGTAATTAAAGTGCTGGTATTATCATATAAACAATACTGGGGATTGGTAAGGTTTAACTGGCCGGCTATGGATGCCGTAAAATCAGTACAGGTTTTGGCTGTAATGGAAACCGTACCGCTTACAGAAGGAACCGGTGCGGAGGCGGTAAAACAACGCAGGATGGTAGTGTCATAACAGGCGGCGTCATTTTGAATATGCATGCAATAACTTCCATAAGGCAGGTTATTGAACACACCGGTAGTATTGCAGGCAATCTGCACATCGTTTACGTCATAAATACAATACTGGCCATTCGTTATATTGGTCTGCCCGCTGATGCTGGCCGTTACAGTTGTACAGCCGGCATTTGTAAATACGATGCTTGCGGCTACGGCCGGTTTTAACTTTCGCTGGATAAAACAACGGGTTATAACGCTTCCACTGCAACCGTCCGTAATAGTTATACAATAAGGCCCGTAAGGCAGGTTATTAAATACACCGGTACTATTGCATTCCAGCACATTGTTTACAGAGTCCTTTATACAATATTGCGGTGTAAAAAGATTTTGCTGACCGCTAACAGTAGCGGTAAAACCACTACAATCCATATTACTGGTGGTAACGGTAGCGCTTACTGATGGAACGGGCTGGCTTACGGTAAAACAACGGCTAATAACCGTATCATAGCAGTTATCGGTTATTTTAATACAATAGGAACCAAATCCAATATTGGCGAACTGACCCGTAGTATTGCAAGTTAACTGGTTGCCCAGGTTATCATATAAACAATATTGGGGCGTGGTAAGATTTGACTGCCCGGTAACAGAAGCGGTAAACCCGCTACAAGTAAACGCGGTGGTGCTGATAACGGTATTTACTGTTGGAATAGCCGTATCGTTCCAATTTACGAATTTTACATTACCACAATTATCCTTTACAACCAGTGTAACGGTTCTTTGGCTGCCTATAAAAAAATAAGACGAGTAACTGTTAGACCAGGTAGTATCTCCGGGGCCGTTTACTACGCCATATAAAAAGCCATTAAAGGCGCTGCCGCTGGTATTAACATTGCCCTTGTTGTCTTTCAGGTAAATATTTGCGTTGGCTACCACGCAACCAATCTTACTGATGGTATAACTGTCAATAAACCAGTTATAATTTGACACCGTAATCACCCTTGTTTGTAAACCACCGCAGGAATCACTCAGTTGTACTGAATAATCCCCGGGTATCAAACCAGTAAAAACACCTGTTGAGTTAGTGGTGCCAATGCCCGACGCGGAGGGCGCAACAATAGCATATGAAAACGGCGCTTTTCCGTATTGAACACCCGATACGGTGATGATGCCGTTACTGCCATTAATACAGGAAACATCGGATACAGACAACTGGAACCTGGGGTCCTGGTAGTTACCACCAACGGAAACACTGTCCTTTTGAACCTGGCAACCGGAAACGATGTCCTTGACCTTTACTGTGTAGAATCCTGGTTTCAGACCGCTGATAATATTGCTGGACGTAGTTGAAGTATACGTGCCGCCGGTAACTATGTAATTATATTGCCCTGATCCATTTGTAATATTTACCGTAATACTGCCAGTTGCTTTACATTTTGAATCATCTGTGCTGGTGGTAATACCCAGATTGCAGGGTTGGGCTTTTAACGTTGGTGCCAAAATGCTCAATATAATAAGTAAGCAAAATTGACAAAAAAAGTAAAATCGTTTCATAATGAGCTGTTTTAAGTGAACAGGTATGCGTTTGTTTGCGAAAAACACTTTGTTTGGCACACCGTATTTCCTGCAACAATATTAGTAGGCATACGGTGATTGTACAACCGGCATTAGACAACTGTACGGCTGTTTGCTGACGGCTTTTTTTAACAGGCTGAAAGAGAATTGATTGAATAAAATAAACGGAGAGTTGTTTTCGACGGATGGAAGGAAAAGGCCGATGGGCAATGGTAAGGGTAAAATCTTATCGGTAAAAGGAAAATAACTTAGCGATGGCTGTTATAAGTCGCTTACAAACGAAAAAGCCGCGTTTGCACCGTAATTTCCGCGGAACCAACAAAGGCGCCCGTCAATTTTTATTTTGGTATCTTTTCAGGCGTCATCGGGCAGCTGCCGCCAGCAACAATCCGGAAACTTCAACTGGTATCCCGGGCCTGCGAGCTTTAATAAAACCAAGGTTTATGAACAACGAAATACTGGTGCGTTTTTTACTGGCTGCTTTATGGGGCGGCATCGTGGGGCTGGAAAGACAATACCGGAATAAGTCTGCGGGCTTCCGGACCATGATCATGATATCCATCGGCGCCTGTTTTTTTACGATCATGTCAACCGTTATCGGCAATCCGGACAATGCAGACCGGATTGCCTCCAATATTGTTACCGGTATTGGCTTTCTTGGTGCGGGTGTTATTTTCAGGGGCGGGGAGAATCGGGTTAGTGGCATTACAACAGCGGCCACCATTTGGGCCGTGGCGGCCGTGGGAATGGGCATTGGTACAGGCTATTATCTGGCTGCCGCCTGGGCAAGTCTTCTTATTATTTTTGTATTGGCTATTTTGCCTTACCTGGAGAATATGATTGACAGGGCCAGCCAGACCAGAACCTATACCATCCAGCAAGTCTACAGCACCGGCGCCATGCATCTCCATGAGTCCATCCTGTTGCAACAACATTTAAAATTTAAAAAAACGAGCCAGATAAAACAGGGAGATATGATAACTATCACCTGGGAGGTGCGCGGCAAAGGAAAAAACCACGAGGCTTTTTGCAATATCGTTTTACAGGATGAACGGGTTACAAGGTTCGAATATTAAGCAAAAATCCCAGATACAAGCTACCGGGAATTGGTATGACCACGGCTTGTTTTACCTGAAGTTGTATTGCTGCCGGGTTAAAACGAATGACTACGGAAAGACCAACCTCCTCACGGGATCAGCCCCCGGTAAGAACCAGCGTTGAGCACTTATTTTTTGGTGGCATTATTAAATGTAAGGACGCCGCTGCTGGTAAAGCTTTTACCCGCTATCATCTGTTGTTGTGTTGACTGGTGTTTACCAAGTTTCAACGTAAGATCAGCGAAGGTATCCGAAGGGTTTTGTATTACCACGGCCGCTTGCAGGTTGGCTGCAGGAAAGTGGTTGTATATGATCTGGAACGATACCTGGGATAAATCGGAAAAATTAAAAAAAGTCATTGAGAAATTGCAGAAAAGAAGGAAATAAGATACATCATAAACAGCATCATCAATAATAAAAAATTATCTTCCTATTTATGAATGCGGCCATTCTGAAAAATAAATCTCCTGAACAATTAAGACTTGTTACCAGTATCTATTTTTTTATTTCCGGGTTTGGTTATTCCACCTGGGCCTCCCGGATACCCTCTGTACAGCAGCACCTCCATTTAAATGAAGCCCAGTTGGGTGCCGCCCTTTTTGCAATGCCCATCGGCCTTATCATTACCCTTCCAATTACCGGCAAACTATTGGGGCATTTTGAGAGCCGGGCCATCATGTTAACGGGTGTTCTGGTATTTAATTTTTTGCTGGGTCTTCCGGGTTTCCTGGTAAATACGCTGCAGCTGGTGCTGGTATTGTTTTGCTTTGGCTCGGCCCGTAACCTGATGAACCTCTCCATGAATACCCAGGCAGTAGATGTGCAAGCCCTGTACAGCAGGTCTATTCTTACTACCATGCACGGAATATGGAGCCTTGCCGGTTTTGCTGGCGCGGGGATAGGTTACCTGACCGTGCTGTTTGGAATAAAAACGGGCTGGCACCTGCTGGGGGTAAGCATTGTGCTGGTCACTACCGCCACCGTTTGTTTTCCATATACACTTGAAAAAAAGCCGGTTTCCCAGGTAAAAAAAGCCGTGTTTTCTTTGCCGGATAAGCAAATGATGAAATTTGCATTGATTTGTTTTGGGTCGATGGCCTGTGAAAATATTATGTACGATTGGAGCGGCATTTATTTTCTTAAGGTGATTCATTCTTCAAAAGCGGCATCTGTAGGCGCCTATGTTATCTATATGGTGACCATGACCATCGGCCGGTTTGGTGGAGACAAGCTGGTAGGCGTCCTGGGAATAAAAAAATTGCTGACATACAGCGGGTGGTTGATTTTTGCTGGGCTGATGATGGCGGTGTTGTTCCCGTTTCAGTTAAGCGCCGGGCTGGGGTTTGCACTGGTAGGCCTGGGCGTTTCCTGTATGGTGCCGCTTGTTTTCAGCATGGCGGGTAAGGTGCAGCATGCCAATACCGGGCAGGCGCTGGCGGCCGTGTCCAGCATCGGTTACCTGGGTTTCCTGCTGGTACCGCCCATGGTGGGTTTTATTGCGCAAGCCACCAACCTGCAGTGGTCCTTTGCCGTTGTTGCTTGTATGTCCACCATCATCTTATATTCTGTTAATAAGATACCGGATGAGGAAGAATAACGCGGTTCGGGTGAATAAATAAATATCTGCTCGCGGGCATCGGCGCATATTCGTAACCGTTAACATCCAACCACATGGGTTTACACAGACAGGGCCCGGCTGTATTTATTGCGGTACTGTACCGGCGAAAGTCCGGTGATTTTTTTAAATGTGGTGCGGAAGGCCTTGGTATCGGTATATCCCACATTGTACATTACTTCGTTTACATTTTCACGCGAGGATTCAAGCCCTTTTTTGGCAACTTCCATTTTTACCCTTTGTATATATTCCACCACGGTATTGGAAGTGGCTTTTTTAAACCTCCGTTCAAGGTTGCGGCGACCAAGGGCCAGCATGGAAGCCAGTTGATCGACTGTTATCTTTTCTTCAAAATTATTTTCAATAAACTCCTGTGCCTTTTTTACCGGCTCATCGGTGTGGGATTTTTGTCCCTGGAAGATAATAAAAGGCGATTGGCTAATACGGTCTATGTCAATCATAAAAGCCTTGGCGGTGAGCACGGCTATATCGCGTCCCGCATACTTTTCTACCAGGTAGATCAGCAGGTTCAGGTAGGCATATGCGCCACCGCTGGTATAGATGCCGTCTTCTGCAGTCATAATCTTATCGTCCACCACGTTTACATCCGGGAACAGCGTTCTGAATTCATTCACCGTTGTCCAGTGGGTTGCGCATTGTTTTCCTTTTAATAACCCGGTTGCCGCCAGGAAAAAAGCGCCGATACAAAAGCTGATAACCTCCGCGCCGCCTTTATACTGTTCCCTGATCCAGGGGAGCAAATCGGCGTTCTCCGCCAACGCTTTTTGATAATCACTGTGGATGGCAGGTATAAAGATCATATCCGTTTTGGGCACGTCTTTTATCAGGAGGTCGGGGTTTATCGTAAACAAGCCGTCCCGCTGTTTTGTTTCCTTTACAAGTCCTACCAGGTTAACATTAAACAATGGTTCCCTTCCCTGCGAAGACAGAAACTTGTTTACTTCCAGCAGTATCTGGTGAGTTCCGTCAATATTGCTCAGGCTGGTATGGCCAAGCGGTATAAGTATGGAGACATGTTTCATATCGTAAATATAAAAAAAATTATTGTCGCAATCACCTCCCTCAATTGGCGTGTTTACACCCCCTTTATCTGGCTGAATGCCGTTAAGTTTGTATCTCTAATAAAAAATGATGTATGGAAATATATACACAGACCCATGATTGTAAGGTTTTTGGAAGTCTTGTACCAGGTTTTCCAGCAGGTATTGAAGCGGCATTTATAGCCTTGATTGAACTGCTTCGGGGCGACAAAGACCGGGCCTATTATGGTATCAGCTGGGGAGACGGGAAAGGAGGTATTCATTATCGGGCCATGACAGCGGAAAAATTTCCGGGTGAAGCACAGCAATACGGGCTTGAAACAGCTATTATTCAGCAGGGAGCATACCTGATCGAGCCGGTTACCGGGTGGCGAAAAAAAACAGCGTGTATTAAGGATGTTTGTCACCTGATAATAGAGGACGAGCGTTCCGACAAAACCATGCCCTGTATTGAATGGTATAAAAACGATGATGAAATGGTTTGCATGGTAAAGATTAATCCCGCAATCGGTGTGCTGGATGCCATCAAAGAAGCTTCCACCAGGTTGCTCGATGCCCTCTTACCACTAACAGAAACGCAACTCAATACCATACCGTTTGAAGACAGCTGGACCGCCGCGCAACTGGCAGACCATATAACAAAATCAAATAAGGCCATGGAACAGGCAATGGAAATGGAAGGAAAGCCAACACATCGCGACCCCGCAGCAAGAGCGGCGGAGTTAAGGAACACCTTCCTGGATTTTTCCATCAGGTTTAAATCTCCTGAATTTATTTTGCCAACGCAACGGCAATACGAAAAAGCGCCATTGATAGGGGCTTTACAAAAATCGAATACCCGTTTGCAGGAAGTGGTCCCCACTATCAATGCAGCTGGCATGATCAACCTGCCCGCATTTGGAGAAATAACCAAGCTGGAACTACTTTATTTTGGATTGTACCACACCCAGCGGCATATCCGCCAGTTAACGGGTATGCTGCCGCATGTAAAAAGCTTGTCAAAAGCAAACTAAAGTTGCAAAAAAACAACAATGCTCTTATTTATGTTGCCGGTGGTTCATTGGGTTGGCCTGTAGCCAGGGCCTTTGCGCAGGAGAGCGCCCCTGTATTTCCTGCAGGCCATTGCATAACAGTAAAAGGCAGTAACGCCCAAGAAATTACTCGTGAAAACAGTCATTGCTGAAATAGGAATGATGCTATGCTGAACGTCTCCCCCTGATGTATGAAATAGCCAGTGTTACAGTATTCCTGGTTTCGGATATGGCCAGCGGCATGACCGCCACCGCAACCAATATTACCTGCGGCAATACCACGGATTAATTGCCCTGCGCGGTAAACAGCTTATTTTGCAGTTTGAAAAGAAATGATATGACGGAAGCCACGGACAGGAGCAAACGGCAAAATTTTTTCCTGGTGTTGATACTGGGAGGTCTGAATGCTATTACGCCTTTTTCAATTGATATGTACCTTCCGGGTTTTCCGGGCATCGCCCGTGATTTGCATACCAGCATGGGTAATGTGGCCCTGTCTGTATCTACCTATTTCCTGGGTTTTGCATTGGGCCAGATCCTGTATGGCCCATTACTAGACCGTTTTGGAAGAAAATCTCCTTTGTATATCGGAATGAGCCTGTACATACTGGCATCGCTTGGTTGTATCGTCTTTCCGTCCATTTCCTGGTTACTGGCAGCCCGGTTTTTTCAGGCGCTTACGGGTTGCGTAGCATCCGTGGCCGCCATTGCCATGGTGCGTGATTTTTTTCCCGCTAAAGAAAATGTCCGCATTATTTCGTTGCTGGTATTAGTACTGGGTGCCTCGCCATTGCTGGCGCCTACGGCGGGCAGCTTTGTTGTTATCACGCTGGGCTGGCGATGGATTTTTGTGGTGCTGGCCCTGCTGGGATTCATCATGTTACTGGTCACGATTTTTTTCCTGCCTGAAGGACATGCCCCGGACCCTTCTATGTCTCTTAAACCAGGGCCCATTATAAAAGGATTCAGAACCATCTTATTAACCCGGCAATTTTATAAGTATGCGCTGGCCGGCAGTTTTTCTTTTGCCGGGCTTTTTGTATACGTGGCCGGTTCGCCGGCTATATTCATGGAAGACTTCGGGGTAAGCCCGGGTGTGTATGGCGGCATCTTTGCATTTCTTTCCATTGGTTTTATAGGCGGCAGCCAGTTGAACCACTTGCTTTCACGTAAATGGACAAACGAAGAAGTGCTCCGGGCAATTATTGCCATCCAGGCGGTTACGGCCCTGGCCTATTTTATCGGGGTGTATAATCATTGGTACGGTCTTATAGGAAATATTGTTTTTCTTTTTGTGATCCTTTTGTGCACCGGGCTAAGCTATCCAAATGCCGCCGCCATTGCCATGATCCCGTTTAGCAAAAATGCCGGCAGTGCATCTGCGCTCCTGGGTTGTATCCAGATTGGCATCGGAGGATTGATTTCCGCGGGTGCCGGGATACTGCATGTTAAAGGCAGCCTCGCAGTTGCTGTTACCATGGCGCTTTCGTCTGCAACGGGGCTGGTCATTTTACTGGCTGGCAGGGCTGGCAAAGCGCAGCCCCTTGCCAGTAATGGTTGAATCCTGGAAAAAAAGTGCAATAGGTATTAGATCTTTTCTGTTACCTGCAAGGAGCTGCTGTTGGGTATGAATCATAGCGGGAGATAAGGAATCCCGGCCATACCTGTCAAAGATCTCAACAAGGTTGTCGCAATAGCCCCCCTGCAATGTCGCATCCGCAACCCATGCAACCCAAACGTTTCATATATTTTTGTAGCAGAAAGATTGAAAATGATTCGAGATATGATGAGAAGAGATGTATTCCGTGCAATAGCGGATCCAACCAGGCGGGCAATATTGAATATTATCTCCCATCAACCGCTTACGGTGAATACTGTTGCGGGAAATTTTTCGGTGAGCAGGACGGCCATTTACAAACACATTAAGATATTGAAAGAGTCCGGCCTGGTCATTGTAAAAAAAAGCGGACGGGAGCGGTATTGTGAAGCAAAAATGGGAAAACTGCAGGAGGTAACGGATTGGGTAACCCAGTTTCGTGAACGCTGGGACCAGCGCCTGGTTGGTCTGGAACAATGCCTGGATGAATGGCAGGTAGCTAAACGGGAAAGTTCGGCCAGGAAAAAAAGCAGCAGGGGTGGCAGAAACACCGGCGGCGATAGGCTTCGCCATTGATTAGTCAACTAAACCAACTATATATGAATATCTTACTGATCATCCTTGGCATTATTTCTGCGCTTGTTGTGCTCCTGCTCATTATTGCGCTTTTTATTAAACAAGAATATACTGTTGAAAGAACAATCTATATTGACCGGCCGTTTCAGCAGGTGTTTGATTATATACGATATGTAAAAAACCAGGACCAGTACAGTGTATGGAATAAAATGGACCCGGCCATGAAAAAGACCTATTCTGGCACTGATGGTACCGTTGGATTTGTGTATAGTTGGGACAGTGCTAATAAAAGAGCAGGCAAGGGCGAGCAGGAGATCAAAGCAATAAAGGATGGCGAAAGAATTGATATGGGACTTCATTTTATAAGGCCATTTGAAGGAAGGGCTAATTCTTATATGGCGGTGAACCCTTTATCTGGCGCCCAGTCAAAGGCAACCTGGGGTATTGTGGGCAAAATGAACTACCCCATGAACGCCATGCTGCTGTTTATGAATATGGAACATATAATGGGAAAAGATTTGTTGGCAGGTCTTGAAAACCTGAAAGAAGTACTTGAAAAATGACCGGTCTTAAAACTTTTTAATCAATCTAAAACAAAGCAAAATGACCATTAATCCTTATTTAAATTTCCCGGGTACAACAGAATCCGCATTCAATTTTTATAAATCGGTGTTTGGCGGAGGATTCTCCGTACTGCAACGTTTTAATGAAACACCCGAGGGCGACAAGATGAGCCCGGAGCTGCAAAACCAAATCATGCATATTTCTTTGCCCATTGCCCCCGGTTATTATTTAATGGCAACCGATGCGCCGGCAGAAATGGGTTTTTCTTTAAAAGCGGGTAACAATCACTATATCGCCATCAGTCCCGATAGCCGCGAAGACGCGACCCGTTTATTCAACGGTTTATCAGCCGGCGGGAAGGTAGAGATGGAATTACAGGATATGTTTTGGGGCGCCTACTACGGTTCCTTTGAAGATAAATTTGGTATCAGGTGGATGGTTAATTACGATAAAAAATAAACCCCGCCGGTACAAATCCATCAGCTGCAAGAGTGCTGTTTGGACGATATGATTGCGGTTGTGTATATACGTTATTTTCAACGCAAACATCATTTTTCCAGGCATCCGGTTTTCGAAGAAAGAGGATACCAAAAACGCGTTCTGAACAGGCTGTCTTTTGCCTGCGCCAGCCCTTGCAGTTTTACACCCCGGATTCCCATCGGTTTATTAAATACCTGCTGCAGGCGGTCGGGCTTTATTTATTGAAGTTTTCCATCTATCATAAAAAAACAAACACATGAAAAAAATAAACATATTCTACTGGATTTTTACCGGTTTGTACGGAGCCTTTATGCTTGTGAGCTCTATACCGGATATTGTTTCCTCACCGGATGCCATTGTCATTATTACCACACACCTGGGCTATCCCACCTATTTTATACCTTTTATCGGGGTGGCAAAGTTTCTGGGAGGCATCGTCATCCTGGTGCCTGGTTTTCCAAGGTTAAAAGAATGGGCTTATGCTGGGTTGTTTTTTGATTTGACTGGCGCGGTGTATTCCAGCATAGCCGTGGGAGATAAAATTTCTCAATGGTGGCCTATGCTCCCATTCTTTGGGGTACTGGCTGGCTCCTATATCTTTTACTGTAAAAAGCGGAAAGCAATGCTGTTGAGATAACAAAGCTGTTTGTTATGATAGAAATTTTCAAAACAGATATCCGGAAGGTTGCGCAGATGAAAAAAATGGTAGCCCTTTTGCTGCAACATTTTCCGGACAATAAGATAAATATCGACCTCCACGACTGCGACAAGGTACTCAGGATAGAAGGAGGTAATTTTTTGCCGGCTGCAATCGCCACGCTGGTAAAAGAAAATGGTTTCATGTGCATCCGGCTGGAATAGATCTTCCGTTCAGACAAATGACCCCGCGTCCGGTTCACGAGAAATATAGAAACCAAAGCAAATATTGCTACACCTGTCTTTATTTTTTGTAGGAATGCCCCGGCAGGCCTGCTTCAAGTCACTATGCAGTACCGTTAACCCAAACTACGGTATGGTATAACTGAAGCAGGGCCTGCCGTTCTTTTGTTCACACCAGCCAAGGCCCCTGCCCAAAAACATGGGCAGGCGCTTTTACCCCGGAGCGTGCCTGAAATAGTATGGGGATTCAATTTAATCAAACGATTAAAAAATTTGTTTAATTCAGAATTTGTTTTTTCCTTTGTGTTCTAATAAAGCACATGGCCGGAAAACAAAAAGCAAAGTTGGCGGATATCTCCACCGAAGAAAAGATAAAAGATGCTGCCCGCACCGTATTCACCAAAAAAGGGTATGCAGCCACCCGTACCCGGGAAATTGCCGAGGCGGCGGGTCTTAACCTGGCCCTGCTAAACTATTATTTCCGAAGCAAGGAAAAGCTTTTTGAGATCATCATGCTGGAAAAGATGCAAAAATTTTTCAGCGTGTTGCTGCCGGTCATCAACAACCCGGATACATCGCTTGACAAGAAGGTGGCGGATATTACAGCTAATTATATTGATCTGCTGACCGCCAATCCCGAACTACCGCTATTTATTTTAAGCGAAGTGAGAAACAACCCCGAGTTTTTTATCCGCGTTACGCAAAAGGAAAATTTCATCCGCGATGCTATTTTCGTGCGGCAGCTGCAGGAAAAACGGCCTGGTATCAACCCGCTGCAGTTCTTGTTAAGCCTGCTGGGGATGTGCATTTTCCCCTTTATAATGAAACCCGTTTTCCGGAAGATGACCGATACCAGCGAAGCGGAATTTGAGCAAATGATGCTGGAAAGAAAGGATTTGATACCCGGTTGGACCAGGGCCATGCTCAGAACAAAATAAAGAGGTCCGGAATTGAAATTTAAAAGAGACTGCCATGAAACTGGTTAAAAAAATAAGATGTATACTGCTGTTATTACCGGCTATCACCGGCCAGGCACAGGTGCAATCCTTTACCATTGAACAATGTTATGAGCTGGCAAAACAAAATTATCCGCTGTTAAAAAAACATGAACTCATTGCCAGGACCGCCGACTATTCCATAGACAATGCCGGTAAGGTATACCTGCCGCAGTTCTCTATCAGCGGACAGGCCAGCTACCAGTCGAAAACCATCAATTTTGCTGATGTGCTGGGTTCGCTTCCGGGGATTTCCGCTCCGGCCCTTAGTAAAGATCAGTACCGCGTTCAGGCAGCAATCAGCCAGCAGATCTATGACGGCGGTGCTACCAGGAGCCAGCGAGATATCATACGGGCAAATGCAGCCGTACGGGAACAAAAGCTGGAAACAGACCTGTACGCATTGAAAGAACGGATCACGCAATTGTATTTTTCAATTTTGCTGATGTATGAACAATTGCAGCAGAATGAGATAAAAAAAGCTAACCTGCAAAGCGCCGCAGATAAGGCCGAGGCCGCGCGCCGCAACGGAACGGCATTCAAAAGTGCCGTAGATGAACTGCGGGCTGAAGTGGCCGGCGCCGAACTGGTTAATATTGAATTCCGGGCTAACTGGAAGGCCTACCTGCAAATGCTGTTTATCTTTATCGGGAAGCCCTTCAATGAAATGGTGAAACTGCAGGAACCCGCGCAACAATTACTGGACACCGTTATAAAAAGACCGGAATTAGCCCTTTTTTCCTTCCAGAAAAAAGTTTTTGAAGCAGAAGAAAAACAATTGCAATCCGGTTATTTGCCCAAATTGAGTGCATTTGTACAGGGCGACTATGGCCGGCCCACGCTTAATATCATAGACAATAAATTTGGGCCCTGGTGGCTCGGCGGGCTACGCCTGAACTGGGAACTGGGCAGTCTATACACGCTTAAAAACAACCGCGCCCTGCTTAAAAACAACCGGGGCGATCTGGATATTGACCAGGAAACATTTGTGTATAATACCCGGCTGATGCTGAGCCGGCAGAATAGTGAAACAGAAAAATATGCAGACATGGTGCGGCAGGACGATGCCATCATAGCATTCAGGGCTGCTGTTACAAAAGCCGCACAGGCCCAGCTGGATAACGGCGTTATTACCGTGCATGAGTATATTTCAAAGCTGGATGCCGAGAACCTGGCAAGACAGGCAAAGATCCTTCATAACACGCAGCTTCTGCTGGCGCAGTATACCTATAAAAATACTTCTGGAAATTAATCGATCAATTTTGTTTTATGAAATACAAGATACTTGCAGCATTGTCTTTACTGGTAGCAGCCGCTTCCTGTAATACCGGTAATAATGATTATGATGCATCGGGCAATTTTGAAGCAGACGAAGTAATTGTTTCGGCCGAACAGAATGGAGTATTGCTTTCATTTACCATCCATGAGGGAGATACCGTTCAGGCGGGTGCCGTTGTAGGCCAAATTGATACAACCATCCCGGCCCTGCAACGCGAACAGGCGCAGGCAAGCATTCAGGCCCTGCAGCAAAAAACATCTTCTGTTGCGGAACAAAACAATCTGGTCAGGAAACAACTGGTTGTTATGGAAGCCCAGCTGGCACAACAGGTAAAAGAAAAGGCACGGGTAGGTAACCTGGTAAACGAAGATGCCGCTACCCGCAAACAACTGGATGATATTACAGCACAGGTAGACCAGATGCAAAAGCAGATTGCCGTTTCCCGGCAGCAGATAAACGTGAATATTTCCAACAGCAATACCCAAAACAAATCAATTCTCAGTGAAAAAAGCCCGCTTCAAAAGATCGTAGCGCAATACCAGGAGCAGGTAAAAAGAGGTCGGGTAGTAAATCCCGTTACCGGTATCGTGCTTACCAAATATGCCCTCCGTGGCGAGATGGCCATAACTGGTAAACCCCTGTATAAGATTGCCAACACGGATACGCTTACTTTAAAGGCATATATATCGGGAATCGATCTGGCGCAGGTTAAAACAGGTCAGCCGGTACGAGTACGCATCGACCAGGAAAAAAAGGAGTATAAGAACTATCCCGGAACCATTTACTGGATATCATCTAAATCAGAATTTACACCCAAGACCATTCAGACCAAAGACGAAAGGATCAACCTGGTATATGCTATCAAGGTGAGGGTAAAAAACGACGGGTTTCTTAAAATTGGCATGTACGGCGAACTAAGCTGGCATCAGCCGGAATAGAGGGATTGAAAACAGGAAAATATGGCTTCGGTAACAGTTCAGCATATCAGTAAGACATACAACGCCGGCACCGTGCTGGCCGTTGATGATATTTCTTTCGAGGTGCAGCAAGGCGAGCTCTTTGGGCTAATAGGACCGGATGGAGCGGGTAAAACTTCGCTGTTCCGGATACTGACAACCGTTTTACTGGCAGACAAAGGCAATGCTTCGGTAGCGGGTTATGATGTGGTGAAGGACTACCGGGCCATACGCAAGTGCGTGGGATATATGCCGGGTAAATTTTCACTGTACCAGGACCTTACCATTGAAGAGAACCTTGAATTTTTTGCGACTGTATTTGGCACTACCCTGAAAGCCAACTATGATCTGATCAAAGATATTTATGACCAGATTGAACCCTTTAAAAATCGCCGGGCCGGCAAACTCTCCGGTGGCATGAAGCAAAAGCTGGCGCTTTGTTGTGCACTGATACACAAACCGGAGGTGCTGCTGCTGGATGAACCCACCACCGGGGTGGATGCCGTATCAAGAAAGGAGTTCTGGGATATGCTAAAGCGACTGAAACAACAGGGGATTACGATACTGGTGTCAACGCCCTATATGGACGAAGCCAACCTGTGCGAGCGCATTGCCCTGATACAAAATGGCAGGATCCTGTCGGTGGACACACCGCCAAACATCGTGAAGGCCTACCCGGTAAATTTGTACGCGGTTAAAGCGGCCGAAATATACAGGTTGCTAACTGATCTGAGAAATAACCCGCAGATCGAAAGCTGTTATGCCTTTGGCGAGTTTTTACATATCACCATCCGCGATAAAGACCGGGAGGGCGAAAAGATATTAAAAGATATTATAGCAGCTGGGGGTCACCGTGATATCGTCATAAAAAAAATAACCCCCACCATTGAAGATAGTTTTATCAGGCTCATGAACCAGCCCGGCGCCGGAGTAAGCGGTCTGGCTATCCCTTAAAATAGGAAGATGACAGCAGAAAAAGTAATTACCTGTAAAGACCTCACCAAAAAATTCGGGGATTTTTATGCAGTCAATCGGATTTCATTTGATGTGGCCAGGGGGGAGATATTCGGGTTCCTGGGCGCCAACGGGGCAGGCAAAACTACAGCCATGCGTATCCTTTGTGGTCTTTCTTACCCCAGTTCTGGCGAGGCCACGGTGGCGGGTTTCAACGTGTACAAACAACAGGAGTCTATAAAAAAGAATATCGGCTACATGAGCCAGAAATTTTCTTTGTACGAAGACCTAAGCATCCTGGAGAACATAACTTTTTTCGGTGGCGTCTACGGCGTTTCAAGAAAGGAGATCAAAACGCGCAGCCAGGATCTTTTGGAGCGGTTGGGCCTGCAACAACAGGCAAAAAAAATGGTAGGCGAACTGCCCCTGGGATGGAAACAGAAGCTGGCTTTTTCGGTAGCCATTTTTCATCGCCCAAAAATTGTTTTTCTTGATGAGCCCACCGGCGGGGTGGACCCCGTAACCCGCCGGCAATTCTGGGACATGATATATGGGGCGGCCGCCTCAGGCATTACCATATTTGTGACCACGCATTATATGGACGAAGCGGAATATTGTAACCGGATCTCCATCATGGTTGACGGCCGCGTGGAAGCGCTGGATACACCCGCAAACCTGAAAAAGCAATTTTCCGCTGCCGATATGAACGAGGTATTCTATCAATTGGCGCGCGGGGCCAGGCGCTCGGGGGAATAAACAACAGACCATGCAACAACTATTTGTATTTATCCGTAAAGAATTTTATCATGTGTTCCGCGATCGCAGAACGCTGCTGGTAATGTTTGGCCTTCCCGCGGTTCAAATCCTGTTGTTTGGCTTTGCAATGACCAGTGAAATGAAGAACGCACGCATGGTTATTTCTGACAATGCCCGCGATGTGCAGTCGCAACAACTCATCAATAAGATAAAAGCATCTTCTTATTTTACCATATCCGAGGCTGTTACCGATTATAGAGATGTGGAGCGCGCCTTTAAAAAGGACGAAGTAAAATGTGCATTGATCTTTCCGGCGGGTTTTGGAAACGACCTCCTGAACGGCGGCCGGGCGCAGGTGCAGATCATAACAGACGGGTCGGATCCCAATACGGCTAAAACCATCATCAATTATCTTACCGCCATCATTACGGAATACCGGCAGCAACAGTTCCCGGCGGCAGCTCTTCCCTATAAAATAACGCCGGAAATAAGAATGTTGTACAATGAAGAGGGGAATGGCTCATTAAATTTTATTCCAGGCGTGATGGCACTGATATTAATGCTGGTGTGCACGGCGCTTACCTCGGTGTCCATTGTAAAAGAAAAAGAAATGGGCACCATGGAAGTTTTACTGGTATCGCCATTTAAACCGGTATTGGTGTTAATATCAAAGGCCGTGCCCTACCTGGTATTGTCATTTATCAATTTTACCCTGATTGTGTTGTTGTCGGTGTTTGCACTTCATGTAGAGATAAAGGGAAGCATTTTCCTGCTCTTTTTGGAAAGCACTCTATTTATTATTACCTGTTTGTCTCTAGGATTGCTGATATCCAATACAACCTCCTCGCAGCAGACGGCTTTACTGATATGTATGATGGGTTTGATGATGCCAACCATGGTATTTACGGGTTTTATGTTTCCGCTGGAAAATATGCCCTGGCCCTTCCGTGTTATATCCAATATTCTTCCGTCGCGCTGGTATTATATCATCATTAAGGCCGTTATGCTAAAAGGGCTGGGCTTTAAATATATATGGAAGGAAACCCTTGTACTGGCCGGCATGACGCTGGTGCTGCTCACCATTGCGTTGAAGAAATTTAAAATCCGGTTGCAATGAGTCCACTTCCTTTTATACTGCAAAAAGAATTCCGGCAGATATTCCGCGACAAAACCATACTGGCCATGATGTTTGCCCTGCCCATTATCCAGCTTATCATTTTACCCCTGGCCATGAACTTTGATGTAAACAGCGTCAACATCGCGGTGGTTGACCATGATCACAGCGCTTACTCACGCCAGCTGATAGCCAAGGTGCTTTCATCCGGCTATTTTAACATTACCGGTTCGGAACCGTCTTACCCCAGGGCCCTGGAACATATAGAAAAAGGGGAGGCTGATATAATAATGGAAATCCCGACGGGTTTTGAACGCAACCTGGTGCGGGAAGGCGCCCAAAAGATTGCGCTTTCTGTCGATGCCATTAACGGTACAAAAGCCTTTATTGGCAGCGGGTACCTGAATGCTATCATTAAAGATTTTGACGAAAACCTGCCACTCAATGTGACCGCCACTGCTGCTGGCGTCGGAAATATTGATATTGCATACAGCAACTGGTATAACCCGCGGGCGGAGTCAAAATATTACCTGGTACCGGGTATCCTGGTCTTACTGCTTACTTTGATTGCCGGGTTTATTACCGCCCTGAATATTGTAAAAGAAAAAGAAACGGGTACCATTGAACAGATTAATGTTACACCCATTAAGAAATGGGAATTCATTGCGGGTAAACTGATTCCATTCTGGATAATTGGCATGGTGGTGTTTACACTGGGTGTGCTGGTATGCAGATTTGTATATGGTATTTTACCCCAGGGCAGTGTAGCCTTGTTGTATCTGTTTGCTGCTGTTTACCTGGTGGCCCTGCTGGGGTTCGGGTTACTGATATCTACTTTCTGCGACAACCAGATACAGGCTATGTTTGTGGCGTTTTTTTTTATGATGATTTTTATGTTGATGAGCGGCCTGTTTACCAGTGTTGAAAGCATGCCCCCGTGGGCCAGAACCATTTCAAACCTGGCGCCCATTACCCATTTTATAAAGGTGGTGCGCATGATCATTTTAAAAGGTAGCGGCATGGCAGATACATCGTCCGAATTGGCCTATATCTGCGGTTTTGCCGTTGTGTTAAATGCCTGGGCTATCTGGAACTACCGGAAAACAAGTTAGTAAAGTTGACAGGCAACCTGCTCTTCCCGGGAATATTGCTGCAGCACTAAAATAACATACTTACCTGCCGAAGGATCTCTTTTGATGTGCAAATATTTGTAAAGGTTTGTTACCAGTTAAATTTGAGATGCCGGATTTTAGTAAGTTTAAGATGATGGCAGACCTGCGGCTGTATGGCCGATTGGGAATATGGCTGCTACCCCGCAAATATCGGTTATCCATCAACGGAACAGGCCCAACCTTAGCACTATATCAACTAATTTATTACCCGCCATTTTTGGGCTACACCGTTTTGAGAACAAGAATAGCGTGAGCAGAAAATGTATTTCTTTAGTCCACCTGCCACCTGTTATTTGAGTAAAGAGCCGCCTTAATGCGCTACTGACACCAGTGAGCCTGGATCCGCCTCGTTTTCTGTCAGCTTTGTTCTAAGCTGAATAAAGCAACGGCTGAATGATGCACTGCTGTTCAGTCACCTCCTCAGCGGAAAACGCAGCGGCGTTGCGGGTACGAAGCCCGGTCAGCTTTGAGGCCCCATTATGTCAAAAGATAACTGGTGTTAATCGTAGAAGGAGGTCCTTAATTTCGGGATCACAATGTTTTAAATGGAGCTGGTTTCATAATATGCAAACTTTGTACGGCTGCCAGGCCCAATTGCTGTTTATTCTTTTTACCTTAGTTCTAAACTAGCGTTATGAAAAGACGTTCATTTGTAAAGACATCTTTACTTAGCACCACGCTGGCTGGTGTTCTTCCCCTGCAAAACAGGGTAGCAGAAGGTAAAAAATCAAAACAGGAATTCTACGAATTGCGTGTCTACACGTTTAAAAATACCGAGCAGCAAAAGATAACGGAAGATTATTTTGAGCAGGCTGCCATTCCCGCTTTGAACCGCCTGGGCAGCAAAAGCATTGGGGTATTCAGAGAACTGAAACCGGCCGATCAAACAAGGCTGTTTGTCATTATTCCTTTTGCATCAATAGAAGATTTTGCGCAGGCAAATGATAAATTATTGAATGATACCGTTTATATGGCATCGGGATCTTCTTATTTAAATGCCACCGCGGCGGCGCCGGCTTATGAACGCATTGAAAGCGCTTTACTGAAATCATTTGAACACATGCCTAAAATAACGCCGCCCGGAAGGAAGCCACGCATTTTTGAATTGCGCCGTTATGAAAGCCCAACCGAAATGGCCGGAAAAAGGAAAATTGAAATGTTTAATGAAAAAGGTGAGATAGACATTTTTAAAAGAACAGGGCTTGTCCCGGTTTTTTTTGGCGAATCCATTATTGGCCCGCTCCGCCCCAATCTAACCTATATGCTCGTATTCGATGATATGGCCGCGCACGATGCGCACTGGAAAGTATTCGGCCGTGATCCTGAATGGAAGACAATCAGTTCCCAACCGGAATATACAGATGCCAAAATAATCTCGCATATTACGTCTACTTTCCTGGTGCCGGTAGAATGCTCACAGGTGTAAGACAAGTTTTTCATAGAAGTATTCTTTTTTTATCTTTTTATCTAATTCAAGCTCATTTCTAGGCTTTCTGAGTTTTCTACTGAAACCCATTTGCCACTATTATTAATTTTCCGGCATCAAAAAAAGCAAATGCTCGGAAAATTTTCCTTCTACCTCAACCCTTATCATAATTCAACGGAAGTGCGGTAAGGCCTGGTGCAGGAACTGCTGCTTAAAATACCCGCGGAAAAAATTTTATGGGAAGCGCCTTCAAAGGATCAGCAATTGTATTTTATAAAGCTACTGGGTTGCAATGCCAACTTGGGAAACATCAACCCGCCCCGGAAATAATTGCATTGGAAACCATGCGCATCGGGCTGCGGGGTAACAGCTTCGAATTTTTCCTGCGGGACTAAGTGAATTGTTCAGGTTGATGAAAACAATTATACCTGGGCCTCCTCCTGGCTCGCATATTCCTCTTCCGGTTCCTCTAGCGTTTTTAATTCGGAGTCTTGCAATGAAATAAGGGAGGAGGCGGTATACAGCCCGATATAGTTGCCGGAATACGTATAATCAATTAAAGTCAGCTTCACTTCATCATCTATAGAAAGTTCAATATAGTGGCCATAGCGGATCAGGCTGAACCGGAACGATCTTCCCTCACCTGGTGTAAAAAAGCCTGATTGTAGATCATTAAAAATAAAATTCTGGCGGTTATTCAGGGGATTAAAGCCCCAGGCCCTTATCAGTACCTGGCCGTTTGACACATTGAATGAAATATAGTAGCCATTGCCCTCCCTATCCATATCGCATACCAGGCCAAATTTTCCCATGCCTTCCAGGGTCAGTAATCCTTCCCATATAAAACCTTCCGATGGTTTCTGAAAACAGAATATTTCATAGCTGCTTCCCGCGCCCAGGGTCCATTTGCCCGCATCAGTGGAAAAAACGGCTGTTGGATTGGAAAAGAGGCGCTCTACGCCAAGCAGTTCTTCCTGCCGGATTGTTTT